>JAGYOX010000279.1 GCA_018399235.1 Desulfobacterales bacterium
TATGAGTCGACCCTTTTTCTGATGCGGCCCGACCATCCCGAGAAGCAGACGGCGTTTCTGGGAGTTTTTGGCAGCCACGTGTTATCCGGTATGGGCTTTTCCGGAGATGATCCGGATACAATGCGGCTTCATGGGGTCGGCTTCTGGGGGCACCTGCTGCTGGCCTTTTCATTCTTAAACTACCTTCCCTACTGTAAGCAGTTCCACGAGATTACTTCCCTGCCAGCGATATTTATGCATAGTTTAAAACCCAGGGGAGCGCTCGCCCGGATGGAGCTGGAAAGCGAAGAGGCGCTTTTCGGTGTCGGTCGGCTTGAGGACTTCTCATGGAAACGGGGCCTGGACATGTATACGTGTGCTGAATGCGGCCGCTGCCAGGCCAACTGCCCGGCCTATTTGACCGACAAACCGTTGTCCCCCATGCGGGTGATTATGGATGAGCGGGAGCACCTGAAACGGAAAACCCCCCTGATGTGCCAAACCGCCCTTGCCCTGTTTAAAAATGGGCCGGCTGCCGCCAGGGAAACTTTGGAAGAATGGGATGGAGAAAGCCTGATCGGGGACGTGATATCAGAAGATGCCATCTGGTCGTGCACCACGTGCGGCCATTGTATTGCCAACTGTCCCCTGATGATCGAGCATGTAGATAATATCATCGACATGCGCCGCCACCTGGTGCAGGTGGAAAGCCGGTTTCCCAGGGAGCTGCGGCAGACCTTTAAGAACTTTGAAAACCTGTCGAATCCTTGGGGCCTGGCATCCAATACCCGCGGCGATTGGTTCAAGGAACTGGGCGTGAAAACCCCCGAGGAAAATCCGGATTTTGACTACCTGTTTTATGTGGGGTGTGCCGGCTCGTTTGATGACCGGTATAAAAAGACCACGGTCGCCCTTGCCAGGCTTTTGCAGCAGGCGGGGGTGAATTTTGTCTGCCTTGGCGACAACGAGATGTGCTGCGGCGAGACCGCCCGCCGTTTAGGCAACGAGTATCTCGCCCAGCATTTGATTAATTTCAATATTGAAATGTTTGATACCATTGGTGTGAAAAAGATCATTACCGCATGTCCACATGGGTATAATACGTTTAAAAACGAATACCCCCAGTTTGGAAAAACCTATGAGGTTATTCACCACACGGAAATGCTGGAGGATTTGATCAAAAAAGGGCGCCTCCACATAACCAGCGGTTTTATCGGCAATGGACCGGTGATATACCATGATTCCTGTTACCTGGGCCGGTACAATAGTCTTTATGATACGCCCAGGAACCTGGCCCGGTTTATACCCGGCCTGGATCTGGTGGAGGCGGAGCGTTGCCGGCGGATTGGTTTCTGCTGCGGGGCCGGCGGCGGCCGGATGTGGATGGATGAGACGCTCGGCAAGCGGATCAACCATGAGCGCCTGGAACAGTTGCTGGCTGCGGGGGCGAAAACAGTGGCTACGGCATGCCCTTACTGCATGATCATGCTTGACGACGCGGTAAAAGAAAAAGGCTTTGAAGAAAAGGTCGAAGTCAAGGATCTGGCCATGTTAATATATCAATCGCTTGAGACAGCGTACCCCCTTTGACAAAGGTAATAAACGCAAGCACAAGATCAAAAACCGATGGGTTGAGCATTAGACCGGCAATGATATAACCCGTAACCTTCGGCAGCGCCAATCGATTGATCAGCTTCCCGAAAATAAAGCCCGCAATAATGACCATCCCCACAAGTACGGTCGTCTGCATGGTCCTCCCTTCGTCTCGCTGGCTATAGAATTGATCGACTTCCTGACAGCTCAAGAGTCAAGGT
>JAGYOX010000028.1 GCA_018399235.1 Desulfobacterales bacterium
TATTGAAACGCTTACTTGGGATGATGAACTGCTGAAGCTTTTTTCTGTTCCCCAAAAAGCCCTCCCTGAAATTCGCTCATCTATGCGCGATATTTACGGTTATACCGAATCTTCCAGTGTATTCGGTGCTCAGATCCCGGTCTGTGGTATCCTCGGAGATCAGCAGGCTGCCCTTTTCGGTCAGGCCTGCTTCAGCAAAGGACAGTCTAAGAATACCTATGGAACCGGATGTTTTCTCTTGGAGAATACTGGAGAGGAACTCTGCCAGTCCCAATATGGGCTTCTGACCACAGTTGCCTACAGATCTGGAGATGATAAACCGGTATATGCCCTGGAAGGTTCAATAGCAGTTGCTGGATCCTTGATTCAATGGATGCGTGATAATATTGGTCTTGTAGACAGTGCTCCGGAGATCGATAAATTGGCAGAGTCTGTGGAGCGTTGTCGATGTTAACCACCGCCACGTTTGAGCTGCAGCTGTTTAGCATGGAAAAAAGCGCGGTGAGACCGTCAAAACTGGCACCGTAGCCGATGCTGGTGGGGACGGCGATAACCGGCCGTTCCACAAGCCCCGCCACCACGCTCGGAAGCGCCCCCTCCATGCCGGCGACAACGATAAGAACGGCGGCTGCCTCGATTGTTTCTTTGTGGTTAAACAGCCGGTGAATGCCGGATACGCCCACATCAAAAATGGATTCCACCGTATTCCCCATGGCCCGGGCGGTCAAACAGGCCTCTTGGGCCACCGGAATGTCTGAGGTCCCGGCTGATATGGTCAGAATCGTCCCATTTCCCGTAACCGGAATATCCGTGTGTGAGATGATGACCATACGGGCCTCCGGATGGTATTCGGCATCGGGAAAAACTTCAATAATCGCTTCAGCCTTGTCGGCATCGAGACGGGTTACAAGAACGATTTGCTCCTGAACCAATATTTTTTCAATGATGCCTGTAATTTGATCCGCTGTTTTGCCTTGGCCGAAAATGACTTCTGGAAACCCTTTTCTAAGGGAGCGGTGATGATCGATATGGGCATAGCCGATGTCTTCGAGGCTTAAATGCTTCAATGATTCGGCCGCATTTGAAACGGATATTTGGCCGCTTGCCACTGCATTCAGGATTTTTTTCAGGGCTTCTTGATTCATTTTTTTTTGATCACCTACTCGATTTCCTGTTCAACAATTTCCCCGTTTTCCGGTACCGGCATTGTTTCTGAAGGGCTTAGACCGGCATCGGAATTCTCCACGGGTTCCTGTAGTCCCTCTTCATTCAGCGATTGCCGCATTTTAATCATTCTTTTTTCTAAATGATCAAGATTTTCACGTATAGTTTTCAGCTTATCCTCGAATGACGCCACCTCACTGAAAAGGGCTTCTGTGGCATGGGCCATATTCTGTTTATAAAACTCTCTTTCTTTTTTCAGGATCTTATCAAGTTTTTCCTGGTGCACCATTGTTTCAGAAAGCTTTTTGATTTCTGCTGAATGGTTTTTGAGCTGGTTATTGATTTGAGTTTGGGCATCCTTAAGGCTTTGGGCCGTTTCATCTATTCCCCCAAGAACCTGGCTAAATTTTTTTACCTGATCTTTAAGCGGATTGATATTTTGATTAAGGCTGCCGAGATTTTTTTCAAATGAGGCGAGACTGGCTTGAAGTTTATCAATCCGGCCGTTGGTGTCTCTTATCTTTAATTTTATGTCGGATAATTCCTTGTGCGATGATTTTTCAATGGCTGACAGCCGATTGCTGATGCCTGCGATTTTATTATTAACTTCACGCGATAACCGGGCCACTTCTTCTGTGCCAGAAGTGTTGATGGTTTGCAGGCGGTTCTGAATATCATAATAGACCCAGACCATTACAACCCCTATGATCAGAAAGCCAAGAAATGCAATTAAAGGCCCTGTGTTTGGGGATTGCTTTCGCGGTTTACCCGCTGGTTGCTTCTCAGCTTCAATCTCCGGTTGATCCAGTCCGATTTTAAATCCTTTCGGTTGATCTTCTTCCATATGATTTATTCCCATTCTATTGTGCTGGGTGGTTTTGAACTGATATCATACACGACCCGGTTGACCCCTTTGACTTCATTAATGATCCGGTTTGAAATTTGTCCCAGAATCTTATAGGGGAGTCTTGCCCAGTCAGCGGTCATAGCATCCTTGCTTGTCACCGCCCGAATGGCGATGATGTTTTCGTAAGTTCGTTTGTCGCCCATGACGCCGACACTCTTAACCGGGAGTAAAACGGCAAACGATTGCCAGAGGCGTTTATAATAGCCGCTTGCCTTGATTTCCTCCAGTAGAATGGCGTCCACATTTCTTAATATGGATAGGCGGCGCTGATTAATTTCTCCAATGATCCGGATGGCCAAGCCAGGGCCGGGAAATGGCTGTCGCCAGACCAGTTCTTCCGGGAGCCCAATGGCTTTGCCAAGCTTTCGCACTTCATCCTTGAATAGAAACTGCAGGGGTTCAACAAGTTTGAGCTTCATTTTTTTGGGAAGTCCCCCCACATTATGGTGGGATTTAATGATTGAGGTGGGGCCTCCGAATGCTGACCGGGATTCAATAATATCCGGATAAAGCGTGCCTTGGGCCAGAAATTCCGCGCCTTCAATTTTTTGGGCCTCCGCTTCAAATATGTCCATGAAAATTTTGCCGATGATTTTGCGCTTCTTTTCAGGATCATTAACGCCGGCAAGGGCGGATAAAAACTGTTTCCCCGCATTGATAAACCGGATATTTATATCCAGATGTTGCTTGAGAAGTTTTTTCATGCGGTCGGCCTCGTTTAAACGCAGAAGCCCGTTATCAATAAATATACAGGTTAGGTTTTTGCCAATGGCTTTGTGGATCAAAAGGGCGGTGACTGAAGAGTCCACCCCTCCGCTCAGGCCCAGGATGACCTTTTTATCAGCTACGGATTCCCGAATTTTTGAAACGGTTTCCTTGGCAAACGCTTTCATGGTCCAGTTCTGCTTGCAGCCGCAGATATTAACCAGAAAGTTTTTCAACATCCGCTTGCCTTTGGGGGTATGATGAACCTCCGGATGGAACTGCAGGCCGTAAAGCCTTTGATGCGGGTTGGCGACTGCTGCAAGATCCGTATTCTCAGTTGAGGCAGTAGCAACGAAGCCCGGGGGAAGCTCGACAATGGAGTCCCCATGGCTCATCCAGCATGTGGTTGTTTGTTCGATACGGTCAAAAAGCCCTGTGGGTTTTTTGATCGCGAGCTCGGCAAAGCCGTACTCCCGTTTGGCAGTTTTTTCAACTTTGCCGCCAAGGGCATGAATCATAAACTGCATGCCATAGCAGATCCCCAGGATGGGAATGCCCAAATTAAAAATTGCCGGGTCGATTGTCGGACTATTTTTTTCATATATACTCGCCGGTCCGCCGGAAAGTATAATGCCTTCGGGGTTTAAGGATTGGATGGTATCGATATCCGCCGACGGGGATTCGATCTGACAATATACGTGGCACTCGCGGACCCGGCGGGCGATCAGCTGATTGTATTGGGAGCCGAAATCGATAACAACGACCATCTGTGCCTCATAAATGAATAAAAGTAGACCCTTATTGGTCTATCCAAATAATTTGATTAAATAAAATTAATATGTTAAAGCAAGCCGGAAATGTCAACTGAATTTTGGTTAAGAACCTTCAAAGATACCCATTGGTCAAATGATCACACAAATTTACGAAGTTCAGACACCTGAGGAAGCAAGCTTGATGGCGGATTGCGGAGTAGATCATATCGGAAGTATTGTGCTCTCCGGGGTGGATTGGAAACAGCCGACGGTTTATAATACCATTCAAACGGTTGCGGAGGTAAACGCCAGAAGCAGCCTGATCCTGCTTTTTAACGACAAAGATACGGTGTGTTCCGCGCTGTCCTATTACCAGCCGGATATCGTTCATTTTTGCGAGGATTTAACCCCGTTTGCCGAGGCTGGTGACCTGAATGTGATGCTTCAACCGCTGATTCATCTGCAGGCAGAAATCCGGTTGCGGTTTCCGAATATTGGAATCATGCGCTCCATTCCCATTGCCGAAGTCGGCAGCCGCCGGAGTCCGCCGGTTTTGGAACTTGCCCGCTTGTTTGAACCGGTCAGCGACTATTTTCTGACCGATACCTGGATAAGCGGGGACAAGGTGCAGCCGGTATGCGGTTTTGTCGGCATTACCGGCAAAACCTGCGACTGGCAGGCCGCCGCTGAATTGGTGGCTCACAGCCGGATTCCGGTTATTTTAGCCGGTGGTTTGGCACCGGCGAACGTTTTTGAAGGGATTCGGGCGGTTCGACCCGCCGGGGTTGACAGTTGTACACAAACCAACGCCGTTGATGATGCCGGTCGTCCGATTCGCTTTAAAAAGGATATGGAAAAAGTAAAAGAGTTTGTCCGTCAGGCCCGCCGGGCTGAACAGTCGCTCTATAAGAAGTCAACATGCTGAAATCAAATAATCTTAAGCTTAAAAGGGCTTTATTCATACTTAGTGCCCGAACGAAAACCAGGATTTTTCGTCAAGATCAAGGAAGGCGAAAATTTTATCTGCCGATTACGAGAACGAGTACGAGTACGAATATGAGAATGCCTATTGTTCAAAAATTATAAACAACCAAAAGAATAGAAATTCAGGAGAGAGAAACAATGTATGAATGCGGCGATCTTCGAAAAGGATTGAAAATTGAAATCGACGGGGATCCTTATGTGATTGTGGACTTTGCATTTGTTAAACCCGGAAAGGGCCAGGCCCTTTACAAATGCAGATTGAAAAACATGCTGACCGGCACCCAGTTCGACCGGACCTATAGATCCGGGGAAAAATTCAAACCCGCCAACCTGGAAGAACAGGAAATGGAATTCCTCTATTTTGACGGTGAGCAATACTGCTTTATGAACACATCCACATATGAACAAGAGTTTTTAACCGTGGATCAGGTGGGGGAAACCGCGTCTAAGTTGCTGAAAGAAAATACAAAGTGTGATGTTTTGTTATTTGATCACAAGCCCATCGGGGTCTCCCTGCCCAATTTTATTGATCTTAGAATCACGAAGGCCGATCCCTGGGTAAAAGGGGATACGGCTTCCGGCAGTTCAAAACCGGCTACCCTGGAGACGGGGTATGTGGTCCAGGTGCCGCCGTTTATTGAAGAGGGTGAAAAGGTCCGTATTGATACCCGTACCGGCCAATATGTCGAACGGGTCAAGGAATAGGGGGTCGGGGACGGTTAATTAAATCAAACAAATTGATGGTTTTTTCTTGACAGCGAAAATTTTGGTTTGTTAATGAATGAATCTTCATTCACTGAATGAGTGTTCATTTTCAAACAGGCTTTCAACAACTTGATAGAATGCCTGATCGAATAAAGGAATTTTACCATTTCGCGCCAAGAAAAAACAAATAAAACTAACGGTAAGTACCAGCTGATACTAAATGCCGCTATTAAAGTATTTGCCGAGCAGGGTTTCTATAAAGCCACCATTTCACAAGTTGCCCGTGAAGCCGGAGTGGCTGACGGTACTATCTATTTATATTTCAAAAACAAAGCGGATATTCTGAATAATTTTTTCAGCCATAAGACCCGCCTCGTATTCCAGCGGTTCCGGGAGGCGGTCGAACAGGCGGATCAGGCCGAGGATAAGCTTAGAAACCTGATTCGCCGGCATTTATCGGAATTCCAGAGAGACCGGAACATGGCGGTGGTTTTTCAACGCGAGGCATTGCAGGCGCGCTATGTTGCCGACGAATACATCAAGGATATCACAAAGATGTATCTCGATATTCTGGAAGAAATTATTGCTCAGGGCCAGAAGGAGGGCAGTATTCGGGAAAATTTTCAGGCTGGACTCGTCAAGCGGTTTATTTTGGGAGCGGTCAACGAGGTGATCAACACGTGGGTGACTGCCGGCGGTAAATATGATTTGGTATCAATGGCGGACCCATTGGTGGAGCTGTATTTTGATGGTATTGGTCAGCAAAGAATATAACAAGTCAACATTATTATTCTATTAAAAAGGAGCAAAGGATATGGCACAACAAATTGCGGACCGGCGGGATATTGATTTTGTCCTGCATGAACAATTTAAAGTGGGGGATTTCAGCAAAAATGAAAAGTTCGCTGAATTCAACAAAAAGACTGTGGATCTGATCATTTCTGAGGCCCGGAACCTGGCGGTCAAGGAAATCCTGCCGACCCTCAAGGAAGGGGATGAGCAGGGATGTAAGTTTGAAGGCGGCAAGGTTACGGTGCCTGAATCTTTTCATCGGGCCTATGAGTTGTTTAAAGAAGGTGAATGGTTGGCAATGCCTGAAAATCCGGAGTATGGTGGCCAGGGTATGCCAAGGACCGTGTCTATGGCGGCTGCGGAATACTTTAACGGTGCCAACTATGCGTTCATGATGTATCCCGGTTTAACCCATGGGGCCGGCAAGCTTGTTGAAACCTTCGGGACGGACAAGCAAAAAAAACTTTTTCTTAAAAAGATGTTTACCGGCGAATGGACCGGTACCATGCTTCTGACCGAGCCCAATGCCGGATCCGACGTTGGTGCTTTAGAAACAACGGCCGTGCCCAACGGGGATGGCACCTACTCCATTACCGGTCAGAAAATTTTTATTTCCAGCGGTGAACACGACCTGGCGGAAAATATCGTCCATCCGGTCCTCGCCCGTATCGAGGGCGCGCCTGCCGGGACCAAGGGCATTTCTCTGTTTCTGGTTCCCAAGTACCGGGTTAATGACGACGGCAGCATCGGTGAGTCCAATGACGTGGTCTGCGCAGGGATTGAGGAAAAGATGGGGATTCATGGCAATTCGACCTGTACATTGAACCTGGGAGATAAAGGCAACTGTATTGGAACGCTCCTGGGGGAAGAAAACAAGGGGATGCGGGCCATGTTCCTGATGATGAACGAAGCCCGTCTGCTCGTGGGGATGCAGGGATACGCCACCGCCACCGCCTCCTATATTAATGCGGTTAACTATGCCAAAGAGCGGATCCAGGGCCGCCACCTACTGAAGATGATGGATAAAGAGGCGCCGGGGGTTCCCATCATTCAGCATCCGGATATTCGGCGGCAGCTGTTGTCGATGAAATCCTATATTGAAGGCATGCGCAGCCTTCTGTATTACGTGGCGTATTGTGAGGATCTGACCGTTCTGTCCGATTCGGAGGAGGATAAAGAGAGGTACCAGGGCCTGATCGACCTTCTGATTCCGGTCGCCAAGGGTTATGTCACGGACCGCGCATTCGACATGTGTAATTATGGTATGCAGATATACGGGGGTTATGGATATATCGCAGACTACCCCCAGGAACAGCTGATGCGGGACTGCCGAATCACACAGATTTATGAAGGCACCAACGGAATCCAGGCAATGGATCTTCTCGGCCGGAAGCTGGGAATGAAAAAAGGCAAGCTGGTGATGGATCTGATGGGCGAGATCATGAATACCGTCAATCAGGCCAAAGGTATCGAGGGCTTGGAAGATCAGGCGGCCAAAGTGGAAGAAGCTCTCAACAAACTCGGTGAAGTGGCCATGCACATGGGCAAGACCGCCATGTCCGAGAAAGTCCTGCAGGCCTTTGCATTTGCCTATCCGTTCATGGAAGTCTGCGGTGATGTGGTTCTTTCCTGGATGCTTCTGTGGCGGGCAACTATTGCCAAAGAGGCGTTGACCCAGGCAAAGAAAAAAGATGTCCCATTTTATGAGGGCCTGATTAAAAGCTCTGAATATTTTGCCTATACGATTCTGCCGACGGCATTGGGCAAAATGAATGCTATTCTTACGACAAACGGTGCGCCGATAGAAATCGATGAAGCCTCCTTTATCGGATAAATGAATAAACTTGATTGGTCGATGGTTCAGGGGGCTTCGTGTAAAAGAGCCCCCTGAATTTTTTGAAGCCGCACAAAGCGTTTGTCCGGAAGATGGGCCATTCATACTAGGCTTAATTTTTTCTTGACTGTAAAGGTATTTTAAACTATGAATGAACGTTCATTCATAGCCTATTCTTATTATTAGATATCGTCGATTTCGCAGGGGTAAGGGGCGAAGCGATATGACGAGATGAAAGGAGAAGGAACGAGCATTATGGAACCTTTATTGCAATCACCGGCGGCTTTTGACGTATTCGGCATCCCTACCGTGATATTTTCCGTATTGATTCCGGTGGTGGCTGTTGCCCTGTTTGCCTATATTATTGCCAAGCGGCTGGCACCCATTGTCAAGGCCAGGCCGGATTATCGGTTCGATCGGCCGGTCGAACGGGTGAAAAATATACTTAAAATCTGGCTGGCGCAATGGCGTCATCCCCGATATATGATGGCCGGAGTATTGCATATTATTATTTTCTTCGGTTTTTTGATTCTATCCGTTCGTTCAACGGAACTCGTTATTAAAGGGATTTCGGAAGGGTTCGTTTTCCCCGGCTTAAATACTTTTCTGGGGGATATCTATTACACTCTGAAGGACTATGCCGCCACCGCCGTCTTTTTTGCTGTTGTTATTGCGGCCGTTCGGCGGGGCATCTTCAAGCCGGAGCGATACCAGTATACAGAAGCCTATCCCCATGATCATACATGGGAGGCCTTGCTGGTTTTGTTTTTTATTGCCGCCCTCATGGTTTCTGAGAGCCTTTTTGAGGCGTGTCACGTGGCCGCTCAGATTCAGGCAGGAATTCAGCCTGACTTTCTGGCCCCGGCCACTTTGGGCTGGTTTTTTAAGAATCTGCTGGTGGATGAAAGCCATGCCATGCTGCAGAATCTGCATATCATCGCCTATTATACTCACGATATCGTATTCTTTACCTTTTTGTGTTTCCTCCCCTTGGGCAAGCATTTTCATGTTATTACCTCTATATTCAATGTGTTCTTCATGCGCTTGGACAAAGGCAACATCCGACCGGTGCGCTACGGCGTCAGTGAAGATCAGCTTGATGACCTGGAATCCTTTGGGGTCAAAAAATATGAGGATTTTACCTGGAAGGATGTCCTGGATTTTTATACATGTGCGGACTGCGGCCGGTGCGCGGATAATTGCCCCGCCAATACGGTGGGCCGCCCGCTGTCCCCGCGCTTTATTTCTTTGAAAGCCAGGGATTATGCATTTTCTCATTATCCGCTGATGGGTGAATTCGTATCCGGCGGCGCATTAATCGGGGATATCTTCAGCGAGGATGAGATCTGGTCCTGCACTACGTGTGGCGCATGCGAAGAAGAATGTCCCTTGGGGATCGAATATATCAACAAGATCGTTGATCTCCGCCGCGGCATGGTAGACGAAGGCAATGTGCCCCAGTCTTTGCAGAAACCTTTGCAGTCCCTTGAAAAAAGAGGCAACCCCTATGGCATGATGGAGAAAAAGCGCGCGGACTGGACTAAAGAGCTGGAGGACGTTGAGGTAAAGGTCCTTGAAAAGGGGGAGACGGCTGAAACCCTTTATTTTGTTGACAGTTGCACCTCATATGACGACCGCATGCAGTCGGTTGCCCAAGCCAATGCAAGGATCCTCTGTGCCGCCGGCATCGACTTCGGGATTCTGGGCAAGGCGGAAAAAGACTCTGGAAACGAAATCAGGCGGTTCGGCGAAGAAATGCTTTTTCAGGATATAAAGGCCCATAACACGGAGGCGATTCAAAATTCAGGCGTTAAACGGATTGTAACCGGTGATCCGCATGCCTATAACGTGTTAAAAAATGAATATACGGGGCTTCCGCCGGTTGAACATATCAGCCAGGTGATTCTGCAGGCGGTTAAGTCCGGAAAAATCAAGCTCTCCGGGGTCACAGAAGAGGAAAAAGACAAGGTCTTTGTCTATCATGATCCTTGTTATCTTGGCCGCCATAACAAGATGTATGAAGAGCCCCGCTCATCAATCGACTGCATCCCGGGGATCCGGCGGGTGGATATGCTGAGAAGCCGGGATCGTTCCTTTTGCTGCGGCGGGGGAGGGCTGATGCTTTTCTATGAACCCACGGAAGATGAACGCATGGGCGTTAGACGGGTGAAGATGGCGCAGCAGGCCGGTGCCCATGTGATTGTAACCGCTTGCCCCTTTTGCCTGACCAATATTGAGGACGGCATTAAGGTGGCGGGGCTGGAAGGCAAAATGGAGGCGATTGATCTTGGTGAGTTAATCGCCAAGCATATTATCAAGTAAATTGGCATAGGCAGTATGTCTATTAACCTTTTTAAAAACAGATAAGGTGGAGGAGAATATGGAAATTTTAGTATGCGTCAAACGCGTTCCCGACACTGCTGAAAATGAAATTGAGATCAACAGCGAGGGGAACGACATCGAAAGAGATGACCTTGTGTACTCCGTCAATGAGTGGGACAACTATGCGGTAGAAGAAGCCATTCAGATCGTGGACAAGGTAGGCGGTTCAGTAACTGTCGCGACAGTTGGTGATGAAGAATCGGAAGAGGTCCTGCGCCGGGAAATGGCAATGGGCGCCCAGAACGGGCTATTGTTGACCGATGACGCTTTTGAGGGCGCTGACGGTAAAGGCATTGCCTCCATACTGACTGCGGCGGTAAAAAAGGGCAACTATGATCTGATCCTGACCGGCGCCCAGGCTGACGACGGGGCGGCGGAGGTCGGCGGCATGATGGCCGCTATGCTGGATGTGCCGTATGCTTCACTGGTTAACACCATTGAGGTGCAGGATGGGAAGCTTAAAATCGGCCGCGAGGTCGAAGGCGGCAACCAGGATATGTATGAGGTTGAGATGCCCTGTGTCCTCTCAATTCAGACCGGTATCAATGAGCCCCGGTATGTTGGTATCCGAGGTATTCGAAAGGTGGCATCCGTTGAAATCCCGGAACAGGGAGCCTCAGATCTCGGCATTGATGCTTCGAACGTTGGCGGTGATGCGGCAAAGGTTAAACGCATAGATTACTTTGTGCCGGAAATGGGCGAAGGCGCTGAAATGCTTGAGGGAAGCACGGAAGAGATCATTGAAAAACTTGTTGAATACTTGAAAGCCAAAGGAGGGTTGAAATAATGGCTGATATTTTTGCATATATCGAGCATAACCAGGGAGTCGTGGATGATACCGCGCTGGAGTTGCTGGCAGCTGCCAAAAAGATCTTTCCGGACGCACCGGTAACGGCCATTGTGATGGGATCCGGCGGGGATGTGGACAAGGTCGCCAATGAAATGACCGCTTCTTACAATGCGGTCTGGAAAGTGGATAATGCCGCATTCTCATTTCCGGATGCGGAAGCCGCACGCAAAGCGCTGGTAAATATTCTGCCGGGCGATTGTGTGTTGCTGCTGCCGCACGCTCATTTCGGCATGGATTTGAGCCCCGGCTTGTCCATTAAGCTGGATTCCGTCTTTCTATCCGATGTCGTAGATTCTGAAGGTCTGGACGGGAATACCCTGAAAGTGATCCGGCAGGAGTTCTCCGGCCAGGTGAGCACGCATGTTCATGCAGATATTTCAAACGGTGCGGTGATCAATGTTCGTCCCGGTGTCTTCCAACCGGATGAGAGCAAGGCAGGCGGGGGAGATGTGGTGGACAAGTCCGGCGATATCGGCGATGTGTCCGTAAAGCGCAAATACCTTGAGACCGTTCAGGCCGAAGCCGGTGAGGTCGATATTACCAAATCAGAAGTCCTGGTATCGGTCGGCCGTGGTGTTGAAGAAGAAGACAATATCGAAATGATGTTTGATCTGGCTGAAGCCATGGGCGCGGATGTGTCCTGCTCCCGGCCGATTGTTGACGCCAAATGGCTGGAAAAAGCCCGCCAGGTCGGAACCTCCGGCCAGACCGTGAAACCCAAGGTTTACATGGCCCTGGGCATCAGCGGCTCCTTCCAGCACATGGGCGGGGTGAAGGGCAACCCGTTTATTATTGCGATTAACAAGAACCCCAAAGCTCCTATTTTTCAGATGGCCGATGTCGGCGTGGAAGCCAATATTCTTGAATTCGTGCCGGAGCTCACTGAAAAAATCAAAGAGCTCTAAAATTTACAGGTTGTTTATTTGGATATAAAAGCGTTTGAAAAACAAGAATCAGGCCGCCAGGCAAGGCGCGCGGCTCTCGAAAAGCGGAGCATACATGAGTATGTGAGCATTTGAGAGGGACGCGCAACGCCGCATGGCGGCCTTAGGCGCAGTTTTTCAAACGCTTTTTAGGTTCCTTCTTCCCACGAATTTAGATACTCCTCCTGCTCCGCTGTTAACTGGTCAATTTCAATACCCATCGCAGTCAGCTGGAGATCGGCGATTTCATCATCGATTTTCTCCGGAAGCTGGATGACCTTGGTGGGCATTTTGCCCTTATTTTTCACCCCGTATTCACATGATAGGGCCTGGCCGCAGAAGGATGTGGACATGACTTCGCTTGGGTGCCCCTCGCCGGCAGCCAGGTTGATAAGCCGGCCTTCCCCCAACACAAACAGCTTTTTACCGTCCAGGGTGTATTCCGCCATAAAGGGCCGCACCTGTTTGTGGGCACCGGCCACTTCATTTAAGGATTTGAGATCAAGTTCTATGTCAAAGTGCCCTGAATTGGCGAGTATGGCCCCATGCCTCATTTTTTTCATCATATCCAGTGAAACCGCATGTTTGCCGCCGGTTACCGTGCAGAAGACATCACCGATTTTTACCGCATCATCCATCTTCATCACCCGGAATCCGTCATATACGGCCTGAAGCGCCCGAAAGCTGTTGACTTCGGTTACTATCACATTGGCTCCCAGCCCTTTGGCCCGCTGCGCCACGCCCTTGCCGCAGCTGCCGTACCCGCATACCACGAAAGTTTTTCCGGCATATAGCAGGTTAGTGGCGCGAAGAATACCATCTACTGTGGATTGGCCGGTGCCATAGTAGTTGTCCACCAGATGCTTGGTTTTGTTGTCATTTACCGCAATCATCGGGTACTTAAGGGCATTGTCTGCTTCCATGGCTTTTAAACGGATAATACCGGTAGTCGTTTCCTCGCAGCCGCAGATGATGTTGCTTATTAAATCGGGATGGTTCTTGTGAATCTCCGATACCAGGTCACAGCCGTCGTCAATGGTTATATTGGGCTTGGTTTCAATAACATTGGTGATATAGCGGTAGTAATCCTCGGTGGTCTCGCCCTTGTAGGCCCATATCTTTACGCCTTCATCGGCAAGGGCGGCGGCCACATCATCCTGCGTGGATAATGGGTTGCAGCCGGTGATTGCGACGTCCGCACCTCCTGCGATCAGGGTTCGGACCAGTACCCCGGTTTCTTTGGTAACGTGTAGGGCCAAACCGACCCGAATGCCCTTAAGGGGCTTTTCTTTTTCAAACCGTTTTCTAACCTCAAGCAGCGCTCCCATGTTAAGCTCGGCCAGCTCCATGTTGTTTTTTCCCTGACTGGCGAATGACAGGTTTTTCACTTCATAAGTTTTGCCAGTGTCCATGCTTTTCTCCTTTTCTTGTTTGAATTGATTCAGTTGAATTTCGGATATGTTTTAAAAGCTTGATTGACGGTCATGATCTGTCTGAAGAGAAAGATAGCCGGATTTTTTTAATTTAAACATGATAAACTAACATGATATTTTTTTAAAATCAAATCCATGATGATTAACGGGTTAACAAAAAGTTTCGGTTAAGTTGTTTTTAGGACCTTGATGTGTTATATTTATTTTTTAATTTGATGTTAAAACAAATTAGCAACCTTTATTCGGACAAATATAGGAAGTTGGTTAAGGGAACCAAATAGTTATGAATGAAAGAGCCAATCGGGTGCTTTTTGAGCTGCCCAATATTAAAGAATTAAATCAGACATACACCGTCGTTGACCTTCATTTTCACACCCGCTATTCAGATGGCGTCGATACCCCTCATGAGGTCGTCAGAAAAGCTAGACGGCTGGGTATGGGAATTGCCATAACAGACCACAACACCATCTCCGGTGCCCTTGAGATGGAGCAGTATAAAGATGTTTTAAGCATTCCGGGTATTGAAATCACCTCCCGGGAGGGAGCTCATTTATTGGTCTATTTCTATGAGTTCAAAGCCCTTAAACATTTTTACGACAATGAGGTGAAGCCGTTTCTGGGCAAGGAGCTCATGTCCTCCATTATGCTTACTATGGAAGAAATTATTGAACGGGCGCGAAAGTATGATGCCGTCATCATATTTCCGCATCCGTATTGTGCCATGTATACCGGCGTATGCAATTCCATGTTTTCAAAATCTCGCCAAAATGAGTTGTTAGAGATGGCGGATGGGGTGGAGGCAATTAACGCCGGCAACCTCAAGAAATGGAATCTAAAGTGCACGGTTCTCGGATTTAATCTGAATAAAGCCATGACCGGGGGCAGTGACGGCCACAGCCTCTATCAGATGGGAAAAGCGGTTTCTTATGCCAAAACCCCCAAGGATCGGATTGCATTTTTGGATGCGGTTTACGCCGGAGAGAACCGGGTCATTGGAAAAGAAATCGCGTTTATTCGCAAGGTCGCCTCAAATAGCGCAAAGCTTCGTACCAACCTGAGAAATTCGCCGGATATAATGGAGAAAAATGTGCGCTATAGCTATGCGATCATCAACCGCAAATCCCGCCAGGTTAAGGCCCGGATGCAGCGTCGCCTGTATAATCGCCGGATTCGCAAGAACGGCTCCTTTTAAACCTTGCCGTCAAAAGTAGGGTGAAAACAGCCATGTCACCGCATCCCGGAATTTAATGATCAAGGGGCGTTGTTCGATGTCGGAGAGCCGAATCGGCTGTGAATTTTTTATCCGATGTTCAATGTGGCCGGCAATTGTCTGGGCCACATGCTGATCGTAGATCTCCACGGACAACTCAAAGTTTAAGCGGAAGCTTCTGGGATCAAAATTGGCCGAACCGATCTGGGCATACTGCTGGTCAATCACAAACAGCTTGGTGTGGACGAATGGCGGCGGTTGGTAATAGACCTTAACGCCCCAGTAAAGCAATTCCCAAAGCATATTATTCGTCGCCCAATGGATAAACGGCAGGTTGTTTTTGGCCGGCAGGACGATTTTGACATCAATGCCTCTGAGCGCGGCGCTCTGAAGTGCGGAAATCATTTCAAGCGACGGCAGAAAGTAGGGCGTCATAATCAGTACCTGCTCCCGGGATGAAGAGATCGCCCCCAGGATAATCGTGGCCAGCTTATTGACTTCTTCATTGGGTCCGTCTGTAATCGCCCGGCAGATGGCCGGCCCACATGGCGCCGGATTGGCCGGGCGCGGCGTTGCCATCTCTCCGGTACAGAACGCCCAGTCCTCCACAAAGGCCTGCTCAATCTGCATGACCACGGGCCCCTTGAGCCTGAAATGCATATCGATGACGCGGGCGCGATTGGTGATCCGGTCGGTCAGATGCCGGTCCCCGATATTCATTCCGCCGGTAAATGCGGTTTGACCGTCTGTAATCAGAATTTTTCGGTGATTCCGAAGGTTGATATGAATGTTGGGCGGTAGAACTCGCGGCGGGATAAAGCGCGCCACCGCCACCCCGTTTTTTTTCAATAGGGTTCCGGCCCTGGGAAAGTAATAATATTCTCCCACCCCGTCAATCAGCACCCGCACATCCAGGCCGCGTTTAACCGCCCGGGCAAGGGCGTCGATGAATTCCCGGCCGGTTTTATTGGTTTCAAATATATAGGTGGTCAGGAAGACATAGTGTTCGGCCTGATTAATGCTTTCTATCATCTCGGGGTAGGCGGTTTCCCCGCCTGGCAGAAGATCCACGCGGTTGCCGTCAACCAGAGGAAGGCGGGTTACCCTGTCCGATATACGGGCAATCTGGGCATAAGAGCGGGGCAGATCCAGTTGGGAGGCGGCAATGGAAACTTCAGAGGTGGCCTCTCGGTATTCCCGATCCTCTATCGGATAGGCGGAGCGCTTTACCTCAAGCTTTCTCGCCCGTGTTTCCACCCGGTTGATGCCGAAAAGAAAATATAAAAATGCACCGGCAAAGGGAAAAATCAGGCATACGGCAATCCAGCCTAAAGCCGAAGACGGGGTGCGTTTGTGAAGCAGCGCATGACCGGCAGTGGTGAGCGACAGCAGTATGTTCAGGATTAGAATAAACCCGTGTATGATATTCATGGAGGGCCATTATAAATCATGCGTCGAAATTATCGGGTCCCTTAAAATTAACTCTATGGCGGTTATTGCCGTTTCTGCGGCTTTTGGAAAGACATGGCCGATATTGCGGATATGGCGGAGATTATCCGCGGTTCGCAGGATCAGCATCGCTTGGTCGCCTTCAGCCATGCCGGAGATTTCAAGGACCTTGTCCCAGGGTACGCCCCTTGCCCACAGATAAAGCGTCAAGGCAGGGAGGAAGTACAGGTCAGGCGCCTTAAAACCGCTTCTCAGCAGTTCAATGGAAAACGGGTTAAGCCCTTCGTTAATTGTTTCGAATCGTTTTAGAAGCGGTTTGGGGATTTCCGAATACGGAATCGACTCATCATCGGTTTCCCTTTCATTGACAAAGGACGCCATGATACCGGACAAAATTGCCGGATCCGTGTTCGGAAACAAGCCCCGTCGGAAACCCTCGGCCACCATCAGGGGGTGATCGATCCGTAATTGCGAGGCCCACCGGCCATCTTCCGTCAACCGATTATCTTTTGTAACATACTCTTTTTCTTTTAAAAAGTCAAGGTGCCGGAGGAATTCATGCCAGAGCAGGTCCGGGTCGTCGCCAAACATCTGCCTGAATTTTTTTTTGCGGCCCTTGGTGGTCAAAAGATATGTGGCAAATGATTTTTCCAGCAGTACCCTGGCTTCTTCCGGCGTGTGGGACAGCAGCAGGTTCAAGACCATGGAGAAGTTGATTTTTATTTGGCTGTAAACGTCGGATGCCGGTGCATGAAAGAGTTTCGACACCAGCCGGGTGTCCATGAATTTTCCAGGAATCAAAACCGCGAACCCGATGTTGTCCATGCCGCGTCGGCCGGCGCGGCCGGTCATCTGGTGAAATTCCGTGGGGGTTAGGGGGATAAACTCCCGGCCGTTGAATCGGTCCGAGTTCAAAAACGCAATGGTCCGGGCGGGAAAATTCACGCCGGCCGCTACAGTTGAGGTGGCAAATACCGCATCCAAAAGCCCCTCGGTCATCAGGGTCTCGACTAAAAGTTTCCAGGCGGGAAGCTGTCCACTGTGGTGGGCTGCCACGCCCACATACTTAAGGAATTTTATCTGCTTATGATCAGCAATGTGCGGTGTAGCCGAAACCAGTTCATCGATACGGCGACATCGTTTTTCTTTGCGATCAGGGCTGTCGTTAACCGCGGATTTAGGGCACAGCAGCAAGGCGTTGTCGCAGTCAGCCCTTGATTTTAAGAAGAATATGGCCGGCAGCAGGCGGTATTTGTTCAATACCCTTAGGATTTCCCCCATCTTTGGCAGCTGGTGAAACTGCCGGAACCGTGCGGCCTGCTTGTTGTTGATGAATTTAAGCACTTTTTTATAGAGAAGGATATTTGACTTCCGGGACTTCTGGCCGGATAAAAGCGGAAACAGCGTGCCTGACGGATGCATGAACAACGGGTACAGTGGCACCGGTCGCTGGGTTTCCTCAACCACGTGACAGGTGCGCCCCCGGATGGATTCCAGCCAACCGGCGATACGGTCGGCATTGCCGATGGTAGCAGAAAGCAGCAGCATGGGGATCCGGACGGGCAGATAAATCATGGTTTCTTCCCATACCACGCCACGGTCTTCATCCCCCAGGTAATGGGCTTCATCAAGGATGACAAAATCAGTGTCCAGGTCTTTGCCCCGGTGCATGGCATCATAGAGCTGGTTCCGCAGGATTTCAGTGGTGCCGACGATTATCGGGGCATCGGAATTTTCCTTGCGGTCGCCGGTGAGGATGCCGATATTCTCGTGGCCGAATATCTCGGAGAATTCATTGTATTTGGAGTTGGTTAACGCTTTAAGGGGGGAGGCGTACCAGGCCTTTCCTTTCTGCGCCAATGTTCGCCTTATGGCCTGCTCGGCAATCCATGTTTTACCGGCGCCGGTCGGTGCGGTAACCAGGCAGTCAGCGTGCTGAATTGCTTCAAGCGCCTTTTCCTGGAATGTATCCGGTTTAAAGGGTTTTTGTTCCGGTACCCCGATGCTGGAAAATACTTTTTTAAGCCTTTCATCCGCACCCGGTTTCAGCTTGTCGGCGCCCGGTTTTTTGCCTTTGTATGGCTTTTTGGGGGGTCTTTTTCTGGGTTCAGTCATTAATTGTCTTTATTATTTCAGTCACTTTTTTTTTGGATTCCGATTCCACATCATAGGGGGAAATGCCGTTTAAATCCGCTTCAATCAGGGCGTCATCATAGGGCAGAAACCCCAGGAATTCAAAATCGGAGAGGTGGTTCTGCAGATACTCCTCGTCCTTTTTGCTGCGGATTTTGTTGCCGACAATGGAAATGGCTTCCAGACCGATTTCCCCGGCCAGGGATCGAATATGGGTTGCCGTGTCAATGCTTCGCCGGCCGGGTTCCACAACTACTACCAGTTTGTTGACCGACTTGGCGGTGGCCCGTCCAAGATGTTCGATGCCCGCTTCCATGTCCATGATCACCATTTCGTCGCGGGCCAGGACAATATGCGTAACCAAGGCTCTAAGCAGGGCGGATTCCGGGCATATGCATCCGCCTCCGCCCTTTGGCACCCCGCCCAGGCGCATGAGTTTAATATTTTCAAGTTTGGCCGAAAGCGCGTCCGGCAGATCATCCACTTTGGGATTTAATTTGAAAAATGCGCCGATCGCCCCTGGTTTGGCTTCGGTTCGCTCATAAACAAGGTTTTTCATCTCTGAGATCGGTATTATTGATTCTGCATCCGTTATCCCCACGGCGGATGCGAGGTTGGCATCCGGATCCGCATCAATGGCCAAAACTTTCTTATTGTCTTCATTGAACGCCCGGATCATCATAGCTGCAAATGTTGTTTTGCCGACACCGCCTTTGCCGCTGATCGCAATTTTCATAATATATATATCCTTTCATAAAATCCTTATTTTAGCTAGACTATAAATAATTAGGATTGATTTTGAAATTTCAAATCTATATCATCTTAACCGTTCTGGAGCAAGAAGATAATCAATTATTTAAATAAATTAAACAAGTTCTGATCATCTATGGCTGACAATCAATTCCCCAATGATGCCGGTGCGATGCCCGGCAAACCTGAAATAATGGCACCGGCGGGCAGCAAAGCGTCTTTTTTAGCCGCACTGGCCGCGGATGCGGATGCCATATATTGCGGGTTAAAGCAGTTTTCTGCCCGTATGGCGGCAGAAAATTTTACCATACCGGAACTGGCCCGCCTAACCAGCATTGCCCATGAGCGGAACACGGCTGTATACGTGGCTATCAACTCGCTGATCAAGCCGGATGAGTTGGATGATGCCGGCAGGTTGCTTGACCAGCTAAACCGGTATGCGCATCCGGACGGGCTGATCATACAGGATCTGGCCCTTCTGTCTTTGGCCCGGCAGGCCAAATTCCGGGGCGAAATTCATCTTTCCACCATCGCCAACGTGAGTTTTCCGGCTGCATTGGATATTATCCGGGAAATACCGGATATAACCCGGATAGTTTTGCCACGGGAGCTTACTATTGATGAGATCAAGGCCATGGCCGGGAAATGCCCGGACACAATATCCCTTGAAGTGTTCGTCCACGGGGCGCTGTGTTATGCGGTTTCCGGAAGATGCTATTGGAGCAGCTATCTCGGTGGAAAGAGCGGGCTGCGGGGACGTTGTGTACAGCCCTGTCGCCGGATTTATGAGCAGGACGCAGGGCGCCAGCGGTTTTTTTCATGCCGGGATCTCTGGCTGGATGTGTTAACCAAGCTGCTCGTGGATATTCCGCAGGTTTCGGCTTTAAAGATAGAGGGCCGGAAAAAGGGCCCGCATTATGTTTATTATACCGCTTCCGCCTACCGGCTGATCCGGGACCATCCGAATGACCGGGATGCGAAAAAGGCGGCTTCCGAGTATCTTGATTATGCATTGGGCCGAAAGGGAACCCATTTCTATTTTCTTCCCCAACGGCCGTTCTCGCCGATTGATGTCGAGGATCATACCGGATCCGGCCTGCTTGTGGGCAAAATCCAAGGGCCGGCAAAAAAGCCGTATCTTGAACCCCGGCTGGCCTTGTTCAACAATGATGTGCTGCGTATCGGCTATGAGGATGATCCTTGGCACAGGGTTTACCGGGTAAAAAAAAATGTGCCGAAGAAAGGAAACCTGTATCTGAATTTTATTGAAAAAGATCGTCCCCGGAACGGAGCCCCTGTTTTTTTGATTGATCGTCGGGAAGGGGAGCTTGACAAGACCATGGGGAGCCTTGAAAAACAACTGAATCAACTGACGATGCCGGAACCCGGAAAGAGCCGGTTTCGGGCGGACCGTCCCCAGCGGGCCATCAAACAGTTCCAGCCTTTTGATATGACGGTCTATCGAGAGCTGCCTGAAAAGATTCCCGGCCAGCAGAAGCACGTCGGTCTCTGGCTGTCCGGCGAAGAGCCGAAAGATGAGATGATACAGGATTTCTATATCTGGTACTGGCTCCCGCCGGTCATCTGGCCGGATGAAGAGGAGGTATTTTCCCGGTTAATTAATCGGGCCCTGAAGAATCGTTGCCGCAACTTTGTTCTAAATGCGCCCTGGCAGATTACGCTGTTTCCAAGCGATCCACAACTGCATCTGTGGGCCGGTCCGTTCTGCAACACCACCAATGATCTGGCGGTTGAAATGCTTTCTTTTATGGGCTTTTCAGGAGTTATCGTAAGCCCTGAGCTGGGAAAGAGCGATTACACCAAGCTTCCCGCCAAAAGTCCCCTGCCGATAGGTATCGTTGTAGGGGGCAACTGGCCGCTTTGTATCTCCCGGAATATCTCCGAAGCCATTGATACGGAAAAGCCGTTTGTCAGCCCTAAGGGCGAGCAGGCATGGATCCGCAAATATGGCGCCAATTACTGGATATACCCCAACTGGCCGATCAACCTGACACCTGTACAAGAGCAGCTGAAAAAGATCGGCTACCGGCTGTTTATTCACATGGAAGAGCCCGTTCCGGATTCAGTCCGGATAAAGAAGCGTCAGGGCTTGTGGAACTGGGATATCGGATTGAAGTAGAAGCTTCACCTTCAAACCAAAGCCAGTTCCAGTTTAGCGGGTAATAAAAACTAACCTTCCGCCTGTTTTTCGAGTTCATCCAGTTTCTCAGGCTCAGAGACGGCGATGTCCACAAGGGCTTTTGGGATGGAGCTCTGCTCACACATCGTCCTGATTTCCTTTTCCTGATCACTGAATTCCATGATTTCACGAATGGATTCGATATAATCAAGCATATCGTCCGACGGGATATCCTCCAGCGCAGGTCCTTCAGCCTCTGCCTTTTTCCGTGCGGCCTCTTCTTCCGCCTTTCGTTGTTTTTCCTTCAGTTCCTCTTCCATGGCCTTTTTGACGCCATCAAGGACGCCCTGATCCACTTCGGCCATTTCAATGATCAATTCTTCGGATACGTCATTATCAATAAGGTGCCGGACCTTTTCTTCATCGGTCTTGTCCGCCACCTTCTCGAGCAGGGATGCCACTCTTGCCCGTTCCGCTTTTTCCGCCTTGATCTGCTCGTTCACCTGTTTAAGCTTATCATCGGTAATCTCCAAGGCTTTGGTAATCACCGGAAAATCCACCTCTTCCTCGATGAGCAGGCGGATACCATCATCATCCGGCAGACTTTTTGCCTTGGCGATGAGCAAATCGAGTTTGGTTTTCTCGACAATCTCAACCAAATCCGCTCTGCGTTCGGATTTTCTTGTCTCCGGCCACGTCTCACTTAACTGCTCAAGGAGATTGTTGGTGGCAGCATAAGGGGCCGCCACATCTTCTAATGTCAGGGCCGAGATCGCATCGTTGAAATCCTTCAAAAAAGGTTTTCCCGCTTCGCGCGCCCGATTCACTGCATATCTCAATTTAATCATATTGCCGCCATGATTTGAAACATTGTAGCCCATACCGTCAAGCTCACCGGCAATACGCTTGATCAATGCCTCCAGGTTTCCCCCTGAAAGATCCTTGGGATCCGTCTCAAGAATCCTCTCCTCGATTAACAACCAGAAAGGCTTTTTTGCTGATGCTTCGCTTGCTGTCATTTTTAAATCTCCTTTTCCTTCGTTAATTCTAATTTTTAGCCCATTTAAATTTATATCCTCAAGAGGCATATTTGCAAATTCATAGTTTAATACACCATTATGCACTATAAAAAAACAGTTTTGTTATCACAACCACCTTTTATAATAGTTCTACTTTTTCTTTTGTTAAATCCAAGGGGATAGGCAAACCAAACTCCCAGCATTCCAGGCGTTAAAGAAAAAATTAGAACTGATCCTTGAAGTTGAAACCCCCTATGACATCTTTGTCCGC
The DNA here is from genome assembly GCA_018399235.1 of Desulfobacterales bacterium. Classification (GTDB taxonomy): domain Bacteria; phylum Desulfobacterota; class Desulfobacteria; order Desulfobacterales; family Desulfosalsimonadaceae; genus M55B175. Next base: position 22,404 of record JAGYOX010000028.1, read on the forward strand.
AGAAATTTATAACTCCCGCTATATCTTTTATGTAAATTGTTTTTACAATTTGGTAACATATTTTTTGCATAGTAACGTAATATATGTTAGTGTGCAAAAAAAATGTTATTATGCTTGGGGGCTGAATCATGAAAGAACTTCTTGATCGTTGCAAACGCTATTTAAATAATAACCTTGGCATTCAGGCGATTTTGTCAAAATACAACAAAAAAACCGGCGCTCTCCCGTTTTTCCTTCATGATCATTATGATTTTTATAAGCTCAATCTGCTTGAAAAAGAATTTGTTGTTCTGGCTAAAAAAAACGGGGAGGAGCTGACACCTGCCAAGATCCTCAAGCACACTCAGCTTGTCAGCGATAAGCTGCAACTCCAGGCTATTTTTCTTGGGGAAAGCCTCTCTTCCTTTAACCGGCAGAGACTGATTGCCTATAAAGCCCCTTTTATTATTCCAGATAATCAGATGTATCTTCCGGATATGGCCATTGATTTAAAAGAGCATTTTATAAAGACCCGGTCAAAAACCGAGAGCTTGGGTCCCGCAGCCCAGGTGGTGGTTCTTTATATTCTTCTGAATCCAAATGTGGATGCCGTGACGCCCAAGGAATTGGCGGAAAGATTGGATTATTCTCCGATGACCATGTCACGCGCAGTTGATGAAATTGAAATAGCTGGACTTGCGGATGTGTCTTCAGAGGGCAGGCGTCGAATGGTACAATTTAAGAAAAATCGGCGCCAACTATGGGATGCAGCACTACCTTACTTGAAAACGCCGGTAAGAAAACGGTTATGGGTAAAAGGCCTAAAAAACCTTGGCCTTTTGATAGCCGGGGAATCTGCACTGGCCCGATATTCCATGTTGACCCCACCCAAGCAACCAGTTTATGCAATTTTGGCAAAGGATTGGAAAAACATCCAAAAAAGACATGCGCTTGAGACTGTGCCATACCCGGAAGAGCCAGTGACGCAAATTAGCCTTTTTGGTGACAATACCCAGCAGGCCCCAATTTCCCAATTAGAACTATGGCGCTACAATCCTCAAATGCTTTCAACAGAGAAAACGGTCGACCCCTTTTCTCTGTATTTGAGCTTAAAGGAGACAGAAGATGAACGGATTGAATCTGCCTTAGCGGAAATGATGGAGAGGAGAGTGAAATGGTAAGGGGCGTTGACCGGTTCAGGGAATATTTTAAAGCAGCATTCGGATAAATACATTCTTATCGGCGGAACCGCCTGCGATATTGCCATGAGTCAAATGGGCCTTGATTTCAGGGCTACAAAGGATCTGGACATTTTGCCGGGACCTATCGTAGCTGATTTCCAAAAGTTTTTAGATGCCACCAGCCAAAATCCTCCGGATTTAAAACCCTTGGGAATCAAAAACACCCCTGTGGATGTAGCCCTTCAAAATCTAAAAATAATTTATAACCTGTAGAAAGACACCATACCAATTAATTTTTCATAAAGCATTAAATGGGGGTGGTGCCCCCCCATTTGTGTTCAGGCCGATTTACGCATAAAAAAAAGGGCTATGGAATCCCCATAACCCTCAGAATTTTTTGGTCAGGGCGAGAGGATTTGAACCTCCGACTTTATTCTAATAGTTAATAAATTCAGTTAGTTAATTTTTTATGTACCACTTAAGTACCACATTACTAAAATATCTTTCATGCTCAGTATTTAAAATAGATCAATGGAAAGAGATGCAACAACATGCAAGACAGGCTTCTCAGGTTAAACTAAATTATTGGCCGAATGTTCCTAAATTTATACAATAAAGATGAATAAATAGGATACAACATAATGTATCCCGCGCAAAAGGTGAAACCGTAAAAACAGTATAACCTACCAAAATAAATAGAAAAAATAGGTAGTATTACGTATAGTGTTTGAGAGTCTTTAGAGTTGTAAATGTGCGCATAGATAAAATTTTATAGCCGGATTTTATAAAAAAGGCCTTACCGGTAACGTATTGAAGTATGCGCTTGAATATTAGCGAAATTCTGATGAATATATCGGCAACCAGATTGCCAAAGTCCTAAAAGCATAGCTATTAATCCAATGCTGCGGCTGTATCGACGATCAAGACAAAGACAATCGGGTAAGATGTGGCCTGAATTTATGAGTGCTGAATAAGATGGACCAAGCGTTCGCGGATATTCCATTCCTCAAGGAGCCTTGCTGCAGCCGGCGGCACAAGGTGCGTCCAGGGCGCTTTTTCAATCATTCGCATTCGAATATCGGCGGCACTCAAACCCTTTTTCTCCGGTGGCACCTCCCAAAGCACATGCGTGGCCAGCCCTATATCTGAAAAATATCCAAGCTTTCTTTTTCCCCATTCGTCATAGATGGTAAGAAAAAATACGGCATCCATGGGCACGTAATACTTGTACAAGTCGGGAAAATTAACGGGAAACGGCACGATTGAAAATGCTTCAGAGGGAATGTTTTGCTCCCGGAAAACGGCCCTCACAAGAACTTGTCGCTCATAATAGGTAAGCGGATTGGCCGCTGGATCGTCTCTGCTCGGCGCGCTGCCCTCCTTTTTGGTCAACACCGGATCCGGATTGGTGATGCCGACGACAAGATGTGCACATTTTTCTTTCCCGGCCAACAGATATTTCAGATGGTCATTATGCAATATCTGAAAACGGCCGTGGATCACGCCTACGTCAAAAACTGCCGGTTCGTTGGTTTGAAGCTTTTCGTTCATCGGTTCACCCGCATTTCACATTTCAAGAAAAATCAGTGCGAAACGGCTCATAATCCCCGGGCCAGTAAAGCTGATCCTCAGGGGTATCCATAAGTCCCGCAAGCTTGGCGCGATCCAGATGATTAAGGATCAGGTACATGATTTCTTTTCCCCGCACCCCGCCCAGCGCGCCATTGGCGGCATGAATTTCATCAAACCGGCAGACGGTATCCTTTCTGACACCTCGGCCGGCCACAATAAGGGGAACAGTTTCTCCGGAATGAATCAGAGGCCCGCCGCTCGGGGTGGAGTGGTCTGCGGTCACCACAAAAAGAATATCCGGGTCATCCATTAGCGGGCCGATAGCCCGGCCGATCCCGGCATCCAGCGATTCAGTCACCTTTTTTTTCAGCATGGGATCCTTTTCATGGGCGGCTTCATCCGGGGCTTTGGTATGTATATGGAAAAAGTCATAGTCCTTGATACAGGCATAAGCCGCCTGCAGGCGGCCTGCGATATCGGCTCCGGCATCACCGGTGTCCGCTACCTTTTGGACATCCATGCCGAGGTATGTGCCGAGTCCCTGGTAAACCAGCCCCGATGCCATACTAAGGCCCCGCAAACCATACTTTTGACGAAAGGGATTCACCTTTTTTAAGCGGCCGGCCCGCTGACTGACAAGCGCATTGACCGGCGCCTGACCCTTCTGCTTCCGTGCCTGATTCACTTTGTGGGCGGAAAGTTTTTCATAAGCCCACAGCAGGTAGCCCCTGAGCACGCTGGCGGTTCTTTGGGCGGCCGCGACTTCCTCTCCGCAGTCCTGCCACGGTAATACGGCAGACAGCGGCCGTCCGTCCGTAATCGAATCTGAATCGGTGACAAACGGGGATACATCTCCGCGAAGTCTTATGATGCCCCGAATTCCCTCAGTGGCATGAAACGTCACCGCCACGCCGTCGCTTTCAAAGGATGAAATACAAGCGTTTAACGCGGCCAGGGACTTCGCATCCACATCCGGTTTACCATTATCCAGCCAAAAGACATTGTTTTTCCGGGAGATGCTTGCAAAATGGGCCAGAAGCGCGACATCAGAAGGTAATACATCAACACCGGCGCCCAGCGCTTCAAGCGCGCCCCTTCCAGGGAAGTCCGCCATATCATAGCCAAAAAGGGAAAAGTGCGCATTTTCGCTGGGCAACGCCTCGCCCTGGACGGAAGGATGATAAAGTCCGCTGGAACCATTTGCTGCCAGCTTGTCCAGGGTCGGGGTATGGGCTGCCTGAAGCGGCGTCCGTCCGCCAAGGCTTTCATAGGAGCGGTCGCCCAAGCCGTCCAGTAGGATCAGAATGCACTTTTGGGGCACGTCGTATCCTTTCAGAAGAATTATTAAGGATGATTTTTCACTAATGACGCAACATCACACTCCTTTATTATAATTCATTTAAAACAAATCAGCAAAAGCCAAATCATTACAAAAGCGCATTGATTTTCTCAATATTTAACATTTACCATATTGAAACAAACAATTTGATTTTACCGCATAACCATATCATTTTAGGCAAATGATTTTCGATACACATATCCATACCGCCATCTCGCCCTGCAGCCGGCTGGATGTTCACGAATTGATTGAAGCAGCCGGCCGGATCGGCCTGGACGGGATTTGCATTACCGACCATGAGAGCATGGCCATAGGCAGATACATTACAGAAGGCCGCCAGCCCAATGGCCTGACCGTGATCATTGGGATGGAGTATGAAACGCCTGAAGGGGATTTCCTGCTTTTTGGCCCGGTTGAACAGGTTCCATCCCACCTGGGAGCACCCGAACTTCTTAATTATACCAGAAATGCAGGGGGGGTCGCCATTGCCGCGCATCCCTGCCGCAAAGAGCGCCCTGTCAGCGAATCGATTTTTCAGAAAGGATTATGCCCGGTCATTGAAACCCACAACGGCCGAAACGCCATGGTTGAAAATCTTAAAGCCAGCAGACGGCAAACGCACTACGGACTAATTGCGACCGCCGGCAGTGATGCCCATACGGCAGATGAGCTGGGCACGGCCGTGACCCGTTTTTCTGTCCCCATATACTACCGGCAGGATTTCGTCCAGGCGCTTAAGCAGGGCCAGTGTCAGCCGGCGGGATCTTACTTCGCCGATACCGCCCGATCTAATCTTTCGTAATATTAACAATATGGCAAAAAGATTTTGATAAATACGGATAAACAATAGGGAAGTTTCAATGCATGATGTACCAGAAACTGAATATAAACTGACGGAAAAAACCAAAGTTTCCGGGTGAGCGGCCAAACTGGGTCCGGAGTTGCTGGACAGAGTCATCAGTCAGCTCTCAGTAAAATCTGATCCTCGATTACTGGTGGGAATGGAGACCTCAGATGATGCCGGTATCTTTCAGCTAACCGACGACATCGCCTTGATTCAAACCCTTGATTTTTTCACACCGATCGTCGATTCCCCATATGAATTCGGTCGCATAGCGGCAGCTAATGCATTAAGCGATATCTACGCAATGGGCGGGCAACCCATTACTGCCATGAATATTGTCTGTTTTCCGGCGGATGTCTGGCCAGAAGCGGTTTTGAGGGATACACTGGCCGGAGGGCTGGATGCCCCGCACTGAGAGCGGCTGGCCGCGATGGTTCTTTTCTTCAGCCAAAAATATCCTTTTAGTCCTGCAGATCGGCCTTACTTGAAGGTACTCGGTTAATGCGGATTTGGCATCTTGGCTTAGATAAACCCCCCGGCCTTTGCCGCCCTTGCCTTCATAGACAAAGAGTCGGCTGCGATTCAAATCCAGGGCGGACAATGTCAAGTCGGCCACCTCTTCGACACGCAGGCCGCAGCGCAGCATCACCATAAATATGGCTTTGTCCCGGGGCGTTTGGATCACAGAGAAAAAATGGCGTGAGTGCTGATATCCAGTAGTTTTCGTGGAATTCTAGATGACAAGCTGCCATAGGCCAGTGCACCGGCAGTGTCTGAATATATATTGATTGCTTCTGAAGATTTGGTCATATCCATTTTTTGGATCTTATTAAAGGAATACAGAATACTGATAAACATCCGCAAATGGTCAAAAAATACGAGTGCTGACACCTTTTTGTAAGCCAGATCAAAAAAAGCCATTTCTCTTTGTGTTGGAGGTGGTTTATTTTTTCGGGGAAATTGATCCCGTTTTGCAAAAATAAATACGATATTTTTCGAAAATGCCAATAAAGTAAGCAACTTGTTCGGTTAGACGGGTATTTTCCAGTATTCAAAAACCTTATCGATATGCTGCACTGCTTCTTCCCACCGGCTTTTGTTGTAAAGTGCAATCGCAATGTTTTTTTTCAAACATAGCCAGCTTTTCAGGGTCAGCTTTATTTTTACTTGCCCGGAGATAGAACTTCAACCCTTGCTGGTAGTAATTTAGTGCCTCATCAGTTTTTCAAGAGCCTCCCCCTCAATACCATTAACCCTCTCGGCGTATCGGCCGGACAGCTTCAGACCCATCAGGGTCGCCACAAAAGGAAAAATTTCATTTATATCCTCCGGGCAAACATTTCTGATTGCTGTTTCCAGTTTGCTTTCCGCTGCTGCTGAAGTGTCTTCTTCCTTGATGTGAGCCCAGTATTTCAGAAGAATTATTATTGGATGGAAACTTAAATTTCTACCGATGGATATGGCCCGTCCTTCAAGAAGTGTGGCTCGTTTCATGATGGTACTGTTTCTTAGCTCTGATATGAGCCTCGACTTTCCAATACCCGCTTCACCAATGATATTAACAACCGAGCCTTCACCGGCTATTGCTTTATTTACTTGAAGCTCCAATTGGTTTAGCTCTTTATCCCGGCTCACCATTTCGGAAAAAATATAGCGCTCCAAGCCAAGTCGGGGCCTGTCGACTTTATCCTTTACCAGTTCGTATGCTTCTACCACATCTTCTTTGCCCTTTATTTCGAGTTTGCCAAGGGATTTGAATTCAAACTGCTGTTCCACTCTTTTATAAGTATTAGGCGAGGCCAAAATGTTACCCGGTTCTGCCATCCCCTCCATACGGGCCGCCAGGTTGGTGGTATACCCGATAGCCGTATAATCCATCCTTAGGTCATCTCCAATGGAACCCACTATCACCAGCCCGGAGTTAATACCTATACGCATCCTAAACTCAAAACCATTCTTGCTTTTAAGATCTTCACTGTATCTTTGAAGGACAGTTTGTATCGAAAGTGCAGCGCGGCATGCATTCTGGGCATGGTTTTCAATAGCAAGCGGGGCTCCAAAAAGGGCCATGATCCCGTCACCGGTAAACTGGTTGATGGTGCCTTCAAACCTATGGATTTCATCTATCAGGATTTTGAAGCACCCGTCCATGATCTGGTGGACCTGCTCTGGATCGAGTTTTTCGGCCATCGAAGTATAATTGGCGACGTCCGCAAAAAGAACGGTCACACGTTTCCGCTCGCCTTCCATTGCGCTGCGGGTGGTGAGGATTTTATCAGCCAAAATTTGGGGGTGTAGGAGTGGGATTTGTTGAAGTCGATGAGAGAAGATTGTTTTGTTTCCTGCAATTTATAACCACAATTTCCACAGAACTTGTGGTCTTCACGGTTGTCATAATGGCATTTTGGGCATTTCATTTTTATTCACCATAAGTGGAACTTGACTATTTAATTCAAAACCAAAAAGTGAACATAAATAAGGGGATCAGGCAAAAAGGTATCAAAGGGCTCAGTTTGAGATGGTTAATGGAAGAATCAGGTAAGATTAAAGTGCCCCGAAAAGCTCGTATATCTATCCTCCCCCTGCAAA
>JAGYOX010000280.1 GCA_018399235.1 Desulfobacterales bacterium
TTATCATTACAACCTTTGCCAGGGTTTTGGCCGGGATGGTGTCTCCCTGTTGTTCGGGCGCGTCGTTGTAGTCTTGGAAACTCATAGTTATTCTCCTTTTATTTTTTGCATTAATTTATTGAGATTCGGCTCTTCTGTTACATTTAGTTTGCCGGATCTGTCACCAGCCGGATATCCCCACGGATTCGGGTTTTGACAAATAAAAGTTCTTTTTGGCTCTCCTTCTTCATTTGCTAAAGGCATATAGGTAATAACTTCGTCTACGATGCCGGGAAGCTCGAGGCCAGCCTTTTGCCCTTCAATTTGTGGAGTATATTTGGTGCGTCCAAAATCATCTGTCTGCTCTTGAAGAATGCCTATTAACCAAACGTTTTTATTTTTAACATATTGGAGCTGCGTCATCCATTTGATAAGTTCTTGACCATGTAGCCCATATTTGCCTCGTAAGTCGGGTTTCCCGGTTTTTTCGCTAAATGCCTCGGGCTGGCCTTTGCACCATTGGAGGCAAATTCGTCCGGAAACGGTTATCGAATCAACAAAAATTGTTTGGTATTTATCCATTCTAGAAGGTTCTCCAAATTCAGAACAACAATATTCATAATGTGCTTGGCTATAACATTCATCATTTCGATAAGCCGGATTCGGTCCGGAAAGAAAACAGGCAAAATCCCTGGCAAAAACCCAGTCTTTAATTTCAACAGAGTCTCCGGGCCAATCTTGTACGGAAAGCCCGCCTGCCTCTAAGTCAACAAACAATGTGCTTTCCGGGTCGAGGTAATGGAGTTGGTATGTTTTGCCGATTTTTGGGGGTCCGAACAAACACCCTTTAACCCCTGTTGTTTGCATTCTTTCTTCTGCGCTAATAATTGAAAGTGTCATTTAAAATCTCCTTTTTTGCTTTTAGATACGCTTGGCGGGCCAGCGCCTCTGTTTTATAGCTTCCGATATAATGGGTGATTTTTTTGTGGCGGACCCTTACTATCCATTTCTTTTTTTCCTTGTTGAAACATCCTCCCTTCCCGAGTATTGATCTTCGGTTTTGTGCCTGCTCTAAAGGCGTCGCCCATCGGCAATTCTCCGGAGAATAAGGGCCGTTATTATCTATCCGATCAATGGTCATCCCCTCTGGCCGGTCGCCCATATCTTTGTAAAAATTTTCAAAACTATTCCGCCAGGATTCACAAACAAATATTCCGCGTTTTTTATAATACTTGTTATCGCCGCTGCACCTTTTAATCATAGAAGTCCATGATGCGTAAGTACTGCTAAACCTCATGCCGTGCTTTTTTTGGAATCTTGTTTTTTCCCCAACACATCCACATGAAGTCGTGCGGCCAGTCGTTAAAGCATCGCTTCTCGTGGTAAACATATTCCCACAATCGCACTTGCACCGATAATACCCACGGCCATTCACAACGAACTTTTCCAAAGCGACGGCCTTCCCAAACCTTTGCCCAGAAAGGTTTTTGTCCCGGTTATGCACTATCCCACCTCCTCCACTTTTATGTTTCTTTTACCGGGCTTTACGGTTCTGGCGGGCTGGAACACTTCTTTGATCGCATCCGGCCACGCTTTGTATCTACTTTCCGGGACAGAGAGTTTGTAGGCGATGTACTCTTCCGGATCATCGCCGCCGCCCTTGATCCGCTCTGCGATTTCCCGAAGCTGCTTTTCATCCCAACTGGTCCGCATGGGGATGGTGACGGTGATTTTATGACCGTTATTTTTGATGGTAGTTGATCCCTGGTCTTTCACTTGATCTTTGATTGTTTCAAAGATTTGATCTTC
>JAGYOX010000281.1 GCA_018399235.1 Desulfobacterales bacterium
ATCTTAAAATCTGAAAAATTTTTCATGCTTTAATAGTCAAGGAGATGCATGAGTCCTAAAAGAGATTATTATGAAGTCCTGGGCGTCAGACGGGACGCAGATGAACGGGAACTGAAATCAAACTATAGAAAAATCGCGTTAAAATACCATCCGGATCGAAACCCCGGGGATAAAGAAGCCGAAGAGTCCTTTAAAGAGGCTGCGGAGGCCTATAAGGTATTGTCCGATCCGGAAAAACGCCGGATTTATGACCAGTTTGGCCATGAAGGGCTAAGCGGTATGAATGGCGGCGGCGCCGGGGGATTTGAGGATATTTTCTCCAGTTTTGGTGATATTTTTGAGGAATTTTTCGGCTTCCGGGGCGGCCGAAGAAGTCAAAGCAGCATGATGCGCGGAGCAGATTTGCGCTATGATTTGTCCATTGATTTTATGGATGCGGCATTTGGTATAGAAACCGAAATCGAAGTTGAAAAAATGGTTGTCTGCCCGACCTGCGGGGGGACCGGCGCAAGGCCCGGCAGCGAGCCGGAAATCTGCCGCCAATGCGGGGGAACCGGTCAGTATGTGCGGACCCAGGGATTTTTCTCTGTGAAAAGTACTTGCCCGAACTGCCGGGGGGAAGGGAAAATTATTACGGATCCGTGTCCGGAGTGCCGGGGACGTCAGCGGGTGGTTGATACCAAGAAGGTGTCGCTTAAAATACCGGCGGGCGTTGATAACGGTTCCAAGCTCAGGCTCGCCGAGGAGGGCGAGCCCGGTATGAACGGAGGACCGGCTGGCGATCTTTATGTCTTTATCAGGGTCGAGCCGCATGAATATTTTGAGCGGCGTAATAATGACATTATTTGTAAAGTGGAACTCTCATTTGTCCAGGCATCGCTCGGAGAGAAGGTAAATGTGCCGACACTCGAGGGTGAGGAGAGCCTTACTATTCCGGCAGGGACACAGTATGGGGATACATTTCGTCTGCCAGGTCATGGGTTTCCGTCATTGCGAACCAATATCAGGGGTGATCAAATTGTCCAGGTGGAATTAAAGACACCGAAACACCTGAATAAACGACAGGAAGAACTGCTCAGGGAATTTTCCAAGATCGAATCCGAAAAATTTACCACCCGGATTAAAAAGCTATTTAAGAGTGGTAACGCGAAGGCGGCCAAGTAAGGATAATTTATGTATGAGTTGAAAGTGGTGAGCCGGTTTGCCGCCGCCCATCAGTTGAAAATGGTCACAGAAAAATGTGAAAACCTTCATGGACATAACTGGCGAATCGAAGTTTTTGTCTCCGGTTTGGAGTTAGACAGTTCAGGCGTGTTGATTGATTTTGGAGAAGTAAAAAAGTATTTGGCAAGGATTATCGATTCGCTGGACCATAAATTTTTGAATGAGCTTGATTTTTTCAGGAATGTCAATCCCTCCTCGGAAAACATCGCCCGTTACATCGCGAGAGAACTTCAATCAAGCTTAACAAATCCCTCCGTCAATGTCTCCCGGGTCAGCGTCTGGGAATCAGATGATGCTTGCGCGACATACTATATGCCGCGTGCAGAAGACCCCTCAAGATAGATCCTATCGTTAATACTTATGGCTTCGTAAAAAGCGGTTTATTCCGCTAGCGCGGCATTTTTGCAGAAAGGAACGTTTGGCTCGTACTCGTACTCGTGCTCGTTCTCGTAATCGGCTTTTATTTTTCGAGTACGATCAAGTTACTTGGAAGTAACCCCCCCGGGCCGAAGCCCGGGACCGAGATTAAAAGCAACTTCTGTTACGAGATAAAGGCACTG
>JAGYOX010000282.1 GCA_018399235.1 Desulfobacterales bacterium
GAAATGACAAAATTGGATGAATCGTCTCAGTGCCTTCAAACATACAGTAAAAGTTACTTTTAGGTTCGGTCCCGGGCTTGCGGCCGGGGGGTTACTTCTAAGGAACTTAATCGTACTCAGTCCCGCGTAAGCGGGACGGTACTCGTACTCGTACTCGAAAAATAAAAGCCGATTACGAGAACGATTACAAGAACGATTACGAGAACGAGGATATGGATCAGCAGCGATACCAGCAATGCTTAAATGAAATGTACGGCCTTAGACGCTTCGGTATCATCCTGGGGTTGGATGTAATCCGCAGCATGCTTGGCTACCTGGACAACCCCCAGGATAAATTTTCAACTATTCATATCGCCGGCACCAATGGAAAAGGCTCCATTGCGTCGGCAATGGCCAATATTTTATATCATGCCGGCTATAGCGTCGGGCTCTATACCTCCCCCCATCTGGTTCGGTTTAACGAACGCATACGTATCAATAACAAAGAAATTTCGAATAAAGATGTGGTAGAGGCTTATGAAACAGTAAAAGCTGCCCACCACGGCCCCAGAGAGGCAACCTTTTTTGAATATACCACCGCCATGGCGCTCCATGCTTTTGGAAAAGCCGATGTTGACTGGGCGGTAATTGAGACAGGCATGGGCGGCCGGCTGGATGCCACCAACAGCCTGCAGCCCGCGGTTTCTATTATATCCAACATCTCGATGGAGCACCGCTTCTATCTCGGCCATACAATCTCACAGATTGCCGGAGAAAAGGCCGGCATTATCAAAACGAAGACGCCGGTAATCACCGGTGCCAGACAAAAAGCAGCGGCAGATGTCATCCGCCGGGCAGCCAAAAGTAAATCCGCCCCGTTTTTCAGGCTGGGCGAGCATTTCCGTGTACGGCGGAACGCTAAATCCGGAGGCTTTACCTATTATGGCATGGAGAATGTCTGGCCGGGAATGCATACCCGCCTGACAGGCAACCATCAGATTGATAATGCCGCCATTGTGCTTGCCGCCTGTGAGATCCTTAAACGGAGAGCTTCGATCGAATTGTCCGCCATACGGGAGGGCTTGAAAACCCATCAATGGCCGGGGCGGCTTGAAATGCTGAACACCATCCCCGCTATACTCATTGACGGTGCCCACAACCTGATGGCGGCACGCCATTTAGCCAGATTCCTCAAAGAGCAAATGGGCGATCGAAAAATCACCCTGGTTATCGGAATCCTTGACGACAAGCCGTATCGATCCATGCTTCAATCTCTCCTGCCGCAGTGCCATCGGGTCATCCTCACCCGGCCCATAATCGATCGCAGCCTGCCAGCAGAAATCCTTTATAAAACGGGAAAATCCATAATCGACCGGTTAGAAATCATCCCTGATGTTGCAGACGCGGTAACCTACGCTTATAATACCACCGAACCAGAGGGCTTGATCTGCATTGCCGGATCACTGTATGTGGTGGGAGAGGCCAAGGAGGCACTTGCCAAGATGAATATCAGCAGATGATTTCATACTTGACGATCCCCCATTTGTTCATGTAATTGATAGACAAGTGCGCCCGTAGCCCAGTGGATAGGGCGTCAGCCTCCGGAGCTGAAGATCGCAGGTTCGAATCCTGCCGGGCGTACCACTCCAATTTTCTCTTAATGACCATCTTTAAGGTTGATGCTCGCGTAAAAAGCGGTTTATTCCGCCGCGGCGGTATTTTTGCAGAAAGGAACTTTTGCGACAGGTTAAAGGCGCTGAGGCACT
>JAGYOX010000283.1 GCA_018399235.1 Desulfobacterales bacterium
TCTTTGCCATCTCAAAATCGACTTTTTACGAGACTGTCATTCTTAAAATAACCCAAATCGCAGTGGCGGATAAAACATATGGATAATGAACCGATAACCCGATTTCCACCGAGTCCCAGCGGCTATCTGCATCTGGGCGGGGCGCGTACGGCCCTTTTTAACTGGTTATACGCCCGTCATACACGGGGAAGATTCGTCCTCCGCGTGGAGGATACAGATGTGAGCCGGTCAACGCAAGAGTCAGTGGATTCGATCCTGGAGGCCCTTGAATGGCTGGGTATTGACTGGGATGAGGGGCCATATTTTCAATCCCGGCGGTTTGACGTGTATAAGGAATATATTAACCGGCTGTTGGCTTCCGGCAACGCCTATTACTGTACCTGTTCGGCTGAGCGGCTTGAAAGGATGCGGCAGGAAGCCATGCAAAGGGGGGGGAAGCCAAAGTATGACGGTACCTGCAGAGAGAAGGGGCTTGAGCGGAGCGAGGGGGCCGTGGTTCGTTTCAAGGCACCGTTATCCGGAACTACCCTTGTAAAAGACAGGATTCGCGGCAACATCGCATTTGACAATACCGAATTGGATGATTTTATCATCCAGCGAAGCGATGGCACGCCTACATACAACCTGGCCGTGGTCGTCGACGATATCACCATGAGTATTAATACCATTATTAGGGGTGATGACCATTTGAATAACACCCCTAAACAGGTTCAACTTTATGAGGCACTGGGTTGTGAGGTGCCGGACTTCGCCCATGTGCCCATGGTCCTGGGCCCGGATAAGACCCGGTTAAGCAAGCGACACGGCGCCATGTCTGTCACGGCATATCGGGATATGGGCTATCATCCGGATGCCATGGTGAATTACCTGGTTCGGCTGGGCTGGTCGCATGGGGACCAGGAATTTTTTACCCGGGACGAGTTGATTGAAAAGTTCAATCTGGAGCATATCGGCCGATCCGCCGGGGTTTTTGATCAGGAAAAACTCCTGGCGCTAAACGCCGAACATATCCGTGCGAAATCCAATGATGCCCTGGCCGCCCACCTGATCCCCTTTTTGTCCGCCATAGGCATTGATGCGGCGCCCGGCACGTATCTTTTTAATGTAATTGAAACCCTCAAGAACCGCAGTAAAACCTTTGTGGAAATGGCGGATGCAGCGGAATTTTATTATGTTGAAACTGTTACTTATGAAGAAAAAGCGGCCAAGAAATTCCTTAAGCCCGGAATTCTTAATCCCCTGAAGGAAATTACCTCGGCACTTGAAAAGACGGAAACGTTCAACCAGGAAACCCTGGAGCCTATTTTTCAGCGGGTGATGGATAAGCATGAGCTGAAGCTCGGCAAAATCGCCCAGCCCATGCGCGTGGCGCTGACCGGAAGAACCGTCAGCCCCGGCATATTTGAAATGATCGAAGTGCTGGGAAAAGCGGCAGTGGCCTCCCGGTTAAAGGACGCCATTGAATATATCGAATCCCGACAGATGGATGGATAAAAAATTATCTTGACAGTAAGGGCTGATTTGTTAATTTTTTAAGCATATACTGAGGGTTGGTCTAGTGGCAAGACGACGGGTTCTGGCCCCGTTAACACAGGTTCGAATCCTGTACCCTCAGCCAATAAATATCTCCGGGCTGCGATTTTTTCGCAGCCCTTTTCTAGTGTAGTTCTTGATTGGCACCGTCCCTATGTTTTTCTGGCATATGGAATTTTAAATA
>JAGYOX010000284.1 GCA_018399235.1 Desulfobacterales bacterium
CGAATATATCGGCGTGGAACGCAAGCGAAGCGATGCATATTTTGAAGGCACCCGGGGTAAAAATTTGGTCAAAATCATTCCGTTCACCCACCCGCTCTCCCCCTTAGACCTGGAAGAACTCCGCCGGGAGCTGAACGCCCGGCCGGATGAAGACCGGGACATCGAGATGATCTGTCTGGGCATGGAACTCTCCGCCCAGGCCTGGGTGGAAGACTGGAACCGGCACCGCAGCAAAGGCGTGCCCAACCGTATTCATGTGATCGAGCTTAAGACTGACCCAAAGTACGCGGGATTTATCCAGCATGACCCGGCCACCGCCAAAGTATCCATCCAGCGGGAGAACGACAGCATAAAAGTCAAAATTGAGGATTTCATTTCCCCCACCATCATCAAACGGCTGGACATGGAACAATCCGTGTTCCGGGCACAAATCACGGACTGGCGCAGCCAGGTGGATTGCGTGATGATCGACCCGGCATTTGACGGAGATATTTTCCGCGTGGCCCTGTCCGATGTGCCGGAAAAGAAAAACGACCTGGTGCAGGGGGCCTATGAACTGCCGGCACCAGATGCTGAAACATCGGTGGCCGTTAAAATCATCGATATGCTGGGCGAAGAAGTCTTGATGGTTGAAACGGTTTAGCCAAAAGGGGTTGATTTGCCGTGACCTCACCCAAGCTTAAAAATGTATTGGGCATTTTATGCCAGAGGCTTTCGGCCGAGGAAGTGCCGCATGCGCTCATGGGTGCCATGGCATTGGCGTTATACGGCATGCCGCGGTATACTGCCGATATCGATATCTTGTCTGAGCAAACACACAAAGATGCCATCAATCGCCTAATGGCGGATCTGGGGTTTGATTGTTTCCAGGATACGGCGGCCTTTGCGCAATTTGATTCGGAACTGGGGGTATACGGCAAAGTCGATTTTATGTTTGTGCATACGGATGACGGCCTGGCCATCCTTGAGCGGGCGATTCCGGTAAATGATGATTTCTGGGGGGAAATAACGGTGATACAGCCGACCGATTATGCAATTTTAAAACTCATGGCGATTGCCAATAATCCGGACCGAAAAACTCATGACATGGCCGATCTGGAGGCTCTGTTCAAAACCGCTTCAGCCGATTTACTGCCTCCGGTTTTCAACCCCATTGACAGCGCGCTATTGAAAAGATTTGCCGAACGATTCGACGTTTTGGGACATCTGGAAAGCCTGCTGCCATTACTGGCATCAAATAATAAGTGGGATTCTCCGCATGCCTGATCAATCAAAAAACGAAAACATCCGATCCCAGCGCCGGCTGATCATTGAAATGATTGAGGCGTCCATGCAGCTGGCGATGGAAAAAGGGCCGCATCCCTTAACGCCCGGCTGCAGTTGCATCGCCTGCGTGAACAAACGAAAGCGAAAGCTCAGCGGACCGCCGAAACCATGGCGCTATCGGCTTTAAAAATCGATTTTAGGTATTAGGTATTAGGTATTGGGCTTTGGGTATTGGGTATTAGATTAAAAAAATCAAAAACTTAGCGTTTTAGCACCTTAGTGCCTCCGTCCCTTTAAATACGCAGCAGAAGCTGTTGCAAGGCCCGGCCTCCCGGGTGAGCCCGGAGTGGAATACTTCTAAGTAACTTCAAGGTACAAGGTACAAGGTGAAAGGTGAAAGTTACAAGGTTTAAGGTTCATGGTTCATA
>JAGYOX010000285.1 GCA_018399235.1 Desulfobacterales bacterium
AGTTACGAAAACATGAAGAATTTGCTGGACATCATCAAAGATATTTCGACCTGTGCGGATGGTAATGGCCTAAATTCTTAGGCTACTAATCTAAATTCTACATCCCTATTTCTGAACCAGTTTTGATATTCACTGTTGATTTTCAAAGTTGTTATCGTTGCCAGGTTGAGTGAACCATGCTTTGCCCAGCACATTCCATTTTTCTTTTGTCGATTTGAAACGACAAGATCGTTCATTTTTTCTCCTATGTTGCTCGAATTCCGTAACCCAAGCCGTTTGCGCATGTCATAATTAGGGATGTATGGTTTATTCCGCTCCAAATAGGCAATCAGCTTCTGGATACGCTTTGCATTCTTGATTTTGGAAGCGGGGATATTTTCAAGGTATGATATGGCCTTATTCGTGAGACCATGCCACAGTAACGGCATAATTTCTTCAAGAGCGGCATTGCGTAATACCCGGCCTTTCATGGCCATACTCAATTCTTCCTTGAACTTCTTGCATAAATGGAACCAATCAAGAATAACCTGCATATTCTTGTACCACCTAAAGTACTTCAAGATTGCGGCATTTAATCCTCTATGACCGTCAGTGAAGATTTGCAGCCGCTTGCCAAATAAAGAATTATGCAGGAGAAACGCGCTCAACAACCACAAACATGTTTTGGCGCAATCGCCCGTTAATACGTATTTCTGATCTTTGAATCCAATATGACATATGGTGTCATGCACATATTTGCGCTCATGATTCTTTACTTTGGGGCTTTCCCGTCTGTCCTTTTGCCTTTTGGGTGTCACGTCGTCAATGCTTATGTTTATCGTTTCCTCTGGTTCTTCGTAAATTACCGGATTATTCAAAAGCTCGATGGGGTTATATTCGGTTGACACCTCTGAAAGAGCCTTCCGGATTTCGTCCATGGGTAGCGATACAGGTTCGCCGCCTCGGGAAATTTCCGGATTCAAACAAACACCTTCGGCGGTAAAGTTATTTCGATTTATATAGTCCGCTTTTTGTTTTAAATGCTCGACCAATTCGGCCCCCTCTTTCTGGGTCTGATCATGCAATGTACGATATGGGGTGCCACTGTCTTGCTGGCAGCGAATGTGATTGATCAGCCTTGATGTTTTCCGGAACGATTCCTCCGTATCGCCCAAAATCATGGATAGTTCCTTAAAGCCCTGAGTCAAATAAAGCTGCTTCGGAGCCAATGGGGTAAAAACTGACTGGCTACTGTCAAACCGGTCTCCATTTTCGTCAAATGCGAAGTGAGTATCAAACTCAAAGCGCCCCACGGCTCCGTCAACGAGATATGAACGTTCGTTTATAAAGAACTGGTCAGCCCCGCTGACGGTCAGGACTTTTTTTTTGACATCCTTTCCATGTGTCGTGCGATTGCGTCTCTTATAGCCGGATACGCCGTATTTAAAACAGCGACTTCACAGTTGTCTATACTTTCACCGGCGCTCTCGTTAATGGTGTATTGATAACTCCCATCTTCCAATTCAATGGGACTGTCGTTCGTTTCCTCTTCGCAATCAACCAGATTCACTGTAACGTGGATTTTGTATTTGCTCATTGGTAGCCTCCGTCTCGGGTTTGAGATAGTAATCTACCAAAACATGACAAATATCTTTGATGATGTCCAGCAAATTCTTCATGTTTTCGTAACT
>JAGYOX010000286.1 GCA_018399235.1 Desulfobacterales bacterium
TGGCAAGCAGGGCCAGGGATTTTACCGGGTTCATGTTGGCCAGGGAGATGGGATTCACCTTCATATGCCGGCAGAGCGCGTAAATGGTTGCCGGCAGGTTGTTGCAGCCCTGGCTGAAGGTGACATGTTTTTTGCCGAACCGGCGGACCATCTCCCGGCCGTAATCCTGTATCGCGCAGCTGCCCGCCAGGTGGACCGGCGGTTTGGCAATCCGGTCCACTTCCGCCGGATCGATACCCTTGCCCATGAGAATCGTAAAATCCCCCCGTCCGTTGTGATCATTGTATAAGATATGGGCCACCGCTTCAGTATTGCCCCGGCATCCCTCAATACAGCAACGGTCTTTACCCCTGAGAATCATGAGATCCGCAGGCAACTTTTCCAACAGGGTATGGGTTAAATCCTGTTTTCGGGCCTCAAACAGGTCCCGGTTGAGGATTTCAATCGTATCCGGATCAGCGGCGGTGCTGATACCGGTTTTTGCGGACAGCGCCAGGTGCGTTACATCTTCGATTTTGTAGCCCAGAAAGGCTGCGGCGATAATGTCCACGGCAAGCGGGTCGTCCCCGCCGATCAGGCAGTTCATGGGGATAATGCATTCATCTTCAAATTTTTCGGCAGTATAGTGGCCGTGGTGGGTGGCGATCAGTCCGTCGATGACAACGAAGTCCGGCCGCAGAAGCCTGTAGATATCGGCAAATTTCTGGTGCAGCCGGAAGTTGTGGTCTGCCACCCGGCTGTGATGGTGGACCAGGCCGAACTGGTTTTTTATGGAAAGCGTGACCTGGGACATGGAATGGGTCTTTAACTTGGGAAGCGATACATAGAGGTTGGCTTCTTTTTGCTCAATCAACCGCTCATGGACGAAGTCCGAGATGTCAACAAAGGACTGGAGCCCTTCAAGATAGACCGGGACCGCGCCGGTTTCATCCAGGTATACGGGGATGGCCCCGGTTTCTTTACACACCCGGGCCAGGCCGGTGGCTTCAAACACAAGCCGGGTGATGTTTCCCTGGGTGCAGTTTTCAATAACATAGATGTTGTTGGCGCCGGCTTTTTGAAAATGGCGGATGACGGCCCGGAGAACATCCGGGTGGGTGAAGGTGTTTTTTTTCAGGTCCACGGCGTTGGGCTTCAAATAGACGTCATGACTTGATTTTAAAAGCGAACCGGCGCCGCCCGCTTGTTCGAATACTTCGGCCACCGCTTTGTCAATGCCTTGCGTGGTGTCGGAAAAAATGACGGGATGCATGGCTTCCTCCGGAAAGGTGAAAGGTTCAAGGTAAAAGGTAAAAGGTTCAAGGTATAAGGTTTAAGGTGAAAGGTTTAAGGTATAAGGTTTAGGGTATAAGGTATAAGCAATGTAGCGGAAGGCTTTAGCCTTCCAAATTCAAAGCTCATCCTCCCCTTGTCATTTCGAGCCCTCCCCATTGTCATTTCGAGCCCACCCCCCCTGTCATTTCGAGCGTCAGCGAGAAATCTTTAACGAACAAGATTCCTCGTCGCTAACGCTCCTCGGAATGACAAAGCAAAAAATATGCGCTCCTCGGAATGACAAAGCAAAAAATATGCGCTCCTCGGAATGACAAATTACAAAAGCCTGCGCGCCTTGGCATGAAAAACCAATATATGGGAAGACTCTGAGCTTCCAGTCGCAAGG
>JAGYOX010000287.1 GCA_018399235.1 Desulfobacterales bacterium
ACATTATCATTGAGAGAAAAACAGGAATACTCTATATTAAATTTTTAAAAACAGACAGACTATGCTGTAAAAATTGGCTTGTTACTCTGCCATCATAAAATCAATCAAACAATTTTTATATGCCGATTTACGAATATACCGCATTAAACATCAAAGGTAAAACCGTCTCGGACATCATTGATGCCGACAGCACCATTGCTGCCCGTCAAAAGCTGCGATCAGCGAATATCTATCCGATTTCGATTAAGGAAGTCTATGAACGGGAGGCAAAAAAAGAAAGCCGCCTGTCTGAGCTTCTTACCAAGCCTCTATCTTCAAGGGTTAAACCAGCAGAGCTGGCGATGATGACACGGCAACTGGCCACCCTTTTAGGGGCTGGATTTCCCTTGGTATCGGCCATATATACATTGATTCCACAGGCATCCTCTACGGCTTTTAAACAGATCCTTTCCCAGATAAAGGATTCCATCGAGGAAGGCAGCAGCTTTGCCGAAGCCCTTGCGCTGTATCCGAATACCTTCTCTCCCATTTATATCAATATGGTTAAATCCGGCGAATCCTCTGGCACTCTGGAGCTGGTTCTTCAGAGACTGGCAGATATCAGTGAACGACAGCAGGCATTGACCAATCGAATACGCTCGGCATTGGCATATCCGATACTGATGTTTTTTATCGGCGTCATTGTCCTTTTTGTGCTTTTAACCTATATTGTTCCCAGCATTACAGCTATATTTACAGATATGGGGCAGACCCTACCGGCACCGACAAGGTTTCTGATTGCTGCCAGTGAATTCACGAAAACCGGATGGTGGATCATACTGCTTGGCTTGATTGCTCTGATCGTAGGATTCAGACGGATCAAAAAGACTGACGCCGGGAAATACAGGTGGGATCAGATGGTTCTTAAATTTCCCGGGATAGGTACGCTGGTCCAAAAGCTGGCGGTCGGGCGGTTCGCCCGTACGTTGGGCACGCTCTTGGATAACGGCGTTTCTCTTTTAACTGCCTTGAACATAGTTAAAAACGTGGTCGGCAACCGCCTGGTCGCCGATACCATCGAGTATGCGGCAAATGAAGTGGAAAAGGGAAACAGCCTGGCGCGCTCCCTTTCCACCTCTGATATCTTCCCCCATATCTCCATTCAAATGATTCAGGTAGGCGAACAGAGTGGTGAGCTTGAAACCATGCTTGGAAAAGTAGCTGATATTTATGAAAACGAGGTGGAAAATACGATTATAGGTCTGACCACCCTGCTTGAGCCCGCCATTATTCTGGTGATGGGTGTTATCGTAGGCTTTATCGTTCTTTCCATCTGCCTTCCGATTTTTGAAATGAACCAATTGATCCGTTAGCCTTCAGCCCGAAAAAAGTAATTAAAATTGATGGCTTCGTAAAAAGTCCAATATCTGTGTTGCGCTGCATCCCTCAGAATTTCACGTACAGCTAAGTACGCTGCATTCCTCGGGATTTTGCGCGCCTTGATCTTGAACTTTTTACTTTGCCATCTCAAAATCGACTTTTTACGAAGCCATCAAAATTGAAATTTGAAGGATATTTCCAGGCCGGATTTTTTTGGAACCGAAGAGTCTTTTAGATCTTTTATAAACCGGTTATAAGCAAATCGATTATATTTATGGACGCTGGAGATTCCGCCATA
>JAGYOX010000288.1 GCA_018399235.1 Desulfobacterales bacterium
ACGAAGGGGGCGGCCGGGTCACCGAAGCGACGCCGGTCAATCCGTCGCGGGAGGTGCTCAATTCACGACACACCTCATCTTCGGTCATGGCATGCCATTTTTCTTCGCACCACCGGCAGGCAGGTTCTTTTTCTTTCATATGACCCCCTTTATCATGAGCCGGACAACCGCATTTCCGAAAAACTTCTCATCACACAGGATATTCCCTAAGCATCTCATGGATACCTTTGTGTATTTCGTACCAGAACTCGTAGGCGGCAGCATGCCTATCCCGAGTGAAAAAATCAATCCAGCGGTCTAGTTCAGGGTGGCCGACCCCGTCGACCTCTTTTTTGTTTTTCAGGAATGTGAACACCATATCCATGTTGCGTTCCGACTCCCAGAACACGGATGCATTACGGCTGGTGATGCGGCTGGCGGTCAGGCTTAGGGACCTCAGGAACGCATCCTTTTGTCCGAAGATGTTTTCCACGATATCGGGTATCAGCGTTTCTGCCCAGGTCCGGTGGAAACGGCAGACCCCCAGGTTGTCCAGCATCAGCTCTTTGATCATGCGACGGGCATTTTCTCTGCCCAACTCCCGTGGCGGCAAAAAATCCCGGCCGTAATACATGTAATATTTCCCCATAATGGCCATGGGTGCAAGCACACCGGGTGTCCAGTACTGGTTAGGAACCATCCAGCCCTGCCGGGCAAAGGCATTGTATACAAACCGGTCAAGCACCGCTTTGCCCTTTTCCCGTGCCAGGCGGCGGGCGAATTTCCGGACCCCGAACCGTAACGATATTTTCCCGCCGGGTTGCGTCATCTGATCCAGCAATGCCATGCCAAGTTGGGCATTATGCATTGAATCGCTCACCACATCAAAGTTGGCCATGTCCCATTTGGGCACCCGGTGCACCCCCAGTTCCGGGGGCGTTATCAAACCATCCTCCAGACAGTCCATAAGCCATGCAAGGGTCCCGCCCACGGAGATGGCATCAAAGCCCAGTTGGTCGGCACGGTGGTTGAGTTGTTCGGCTGCCCGCTGGTCGAAGATACCGCACAACGGCCCCATGCTTTGATACGGTTCGTAGTCTTTTTTGAAGCGGCCGTGCATTTTTTTGCATACCGCCGCGCACGGCTCACCGCAATTGCTCTGCTGCTTGGTTTGTATGGTCTCCTCGTTGAACTGTTTGAGATAATGATGGAGGATAAACCGTTCATGAAGATCCCTGCGCGCATCCTGGCTCCAGTAGATGGTACGGTAGTTAAAGGCCAGAATATCGCCATTCATGGTTGCGTAATTGACCCCAAAAGTTCCACCCGTATTGAATTTCGGGTCGTAACGGTACTTGGTGGTGGCCTCCATGTCCTTGGCCGCCATGCGCTGGTTATATTTGTCCTGGAACCATTCGTCTGCTACGGAACGGTCTTGAAAATCTTCTTCGACATAAGTTCCGCCGTATATGATGCCCACAAGGCCGTGTTCCTGAAGCAACTTCGTGCCGAAGCCTCCCCGTCCTGCCCAGGTATCCACATGGGTCAGTTTCCCTTTTTTCACAGGTGCAGATCCAATGGCGCCAAAATCCGAGTCGCGTGCAGCCGGACCTGTAGCCAGCACCCGGGGGTCCTTCTCATACCTTGGGC
>JAGYOX010000289.1 GCA_018399235.1 Desulfobacterales bacterium
ACCTGGGGGGTTGGCCGTGCGATATGGATGGGCTGATGAGTCTGGCTAAAGAAAAAAATCTGTTCATAATTGAAGACTGTGCCCAGGCGCACGGCGCTTCTTGGAACGGGCAGAAAGTCGGCAGTTTCGGCAATATTGGCGCTTTTTCATTCTGTACTGACAAAATCATGACCACCGGCGGGGAAGGGGGCATGGTGGTGACCAGCGATTACGCGCTTTGGCGGCGCATGTGGGAGTACAAGGACCACGGAAAAAGCTGGGATGCGGTTTATAACCGGGAGCATCCGCTTGGGTTCCGCTGGCTGCACGAGTCTTTCGGGACAAACTGGCGGCTGACGGAAATGCAGTCCGCAATAGGCCGGTTGCAGGTGAAAAAGTTGCCTGATTGGATTAAGAGGCGGAATGAAAACGCGCGGATCCTTAGCAAGGGGTTGTCTGCTTTGCCGGGCCTACGGGTGCCGATGCCGAAGGCGCATGAAGGGCATGCCTGGTACAAGTTTTATGCGTATGTAAGGCCGGAAAAGCTCAAAAAGGGCTGGAGCAGGGACCGGATTATGCGGGCTGTGGCTGATCAGGGGGTACCATGCATGCAGGGGATCTGCCCGGAGGTGTACCTGGAGAAGGCATTTGAGGTTCAAGGTTCAAGGGGAAAGGTGCAAGGGGAAAGGTGCAAGGAGAAAGGTTTGAGGCCGGAAGGGCGGTTGCCGGTGGCTAAGGAGCTGGGCGAGACGAGTTTGATGTTTTTGGTGCATCCGACGCTGGGAGAAAGGGAGATGAAAGAAACAGTCAGGGTTGTGAGGGATGTTATGGGAGAAACGGGGCGGTAGTGAGTTGCAAGGGGAAAGGCAGAAGACGGAGGACGGAGGGCGGAAGATGGAAGAATGAGGGCAGGGCACTGCTGGTAGGGGGAGGTAGCCGGTGATCAGTAGTCAGGGGGCAGAAATAATAAGCATTTGAAAAGTACTTCGATTAAGTGTACGCTTATCATAAGCCTTTAAGTCTTGGGCAAGGAAAAGGAAAATCGATGCAAAAAATCAATGTAAAAGATGCCCGAAGGAATATCAGCCGGCTGCTCGATCGGGTCAATGCGGGAGAGGAAATAATTATCTTCAGGCGGGGCAAGCCTGTGGCGCGTATGCTGCAGGTTGACAATCAAGGCAGTGACCCTGTGCGATTCCCAGAACGCAGTGCATTCCGTAGCAAGCTGCCGGGATGTTGGGGCTGGAAAGCATGCTTGCCGGTGGGGCCGGATAATGGTTATAATTACAGAAAATTCTTGACGGGCTGAGATAATTTGTTTATTTCTTTGATTAAATTGTCCGTCGGCAGCAAGCTGCCGGCTCAAAGGCCGTTTGGGCATAAGTCCCTGCGGCCTTTGCTTTTTGGTTTGACCTGCACGCCCTCTTTTCCCGTATCCTGCATAAACAATACAGGATCGTTGCCTAAGATTTCACAATATGATGACCAGGTAAACAGATGAATTATTTGCGCTG
>JAGYOX010000029.1 GCA_018399235.1 Desulfobacterales bacterium
GATGCAGCGCAACACAGATATTGGACTTTTTACGAAGCCATCAAGGTTGATGGTTTTTTACGAATGCATCCAACAAGTTCAATTTGCCATTTTAATGCTGTAGCGTTAATATAGCCAAAGCCCATTTTATCATGACATATATTATTATCATTTTTTTGGAACATAAAAACCATGCATGAATTACCAGTTACTGAACGTATCCTCAACATCGTGCTGAAACATGCGGAGCGAAACCGGGTTAACCGGGTCGTTTCCATCACCCTAACCATAGGCGAGCTAAGCGAGCTTGAAGACGAATGGATACAGCATTATTTCGATTATTTGAGCAAAGATACGATCGCCGCCGGGGCAAAGCTGAATATTGAACGAATGCCCATCGTGGTCCGCTGCAATGCCTGCGGCCAAACTACATCCATCAGAAAAGAAGAACTCGGGCAGATGACCTGTCCCAAATGCGGGGAAAACGGTGATTTTTCCTTGGTATCCGGCCGTGAATACTATATCAAAGAAATGGAGGCACAATAATGGATGAAATCAAACTCATTGAGATTAAAGAGGACATTCAAGCTGATAATGCCCTTGTTGCCGATGAGCTTAGAGAACGGTTGAAAAAAAACCGGACGTTGATGATCAATCTAATGTCTTCCCCGGGTTCAGGAAAAACAAGCCTGTTAATACGCACCATTGAAGCCCTGAAAAATGAGATAAACATCGGGGTTATCGAAGCGGATATTGACTCGGTTGTGGATTGCGAAAAAATCGCTGAAACCGGAGTGACAAACGTACAGTTGAGAACGGGTGGCTTCTGCCACCTGGATGCCACCATGGTCAAAAAAGGCCTTGATGGCTTGGCCAATCCGGAGTTGGACCTGATATTTATCGAAAATGTCGGCAACCTGGTCTGCCCCGCGGAATTTGACACCGGGGCGATTAAAGACGCAATGATATTAAGCATTCCAGAGGGTGATGACAAGCCCCTTAAATATCCCCTCATGTTTACAAAGGCGAGTGTGCTGATCGTCAATAAGATTGATTATATGACGATTTCGGATTTTAATATAAATCGTATGAAAGACTATGTGAACCGGTTAAACCCGGATATTGAAATATTTGAAGTTTCATGCAAGACTGGAGAGGGTATCAACCGATGGGTTGAATGGTTAAAGAAAACGGTCTTAGACTTCAAGCAAAGCGCTGCTTAAAGAAATGCGATA
This sequence comes from Desulfobacterales bacterium, assembly GCA_018399235.1. Taxonomy (GTDB): domain Bacteria; phylum Desulfobacterota; class Desulfobacteria; order Desulfobacterales; family Desulfosalsimonadaceae; genus M55B175. Next base: position 1,215 of record JAGYOX010000029.1, read on the forward strand.
CATAAAATACGAAGGTCCGTCGTCTTTATTAGACTACATTTCAAGCATTTTCAGAAGGATATTTTAGGGCTAAATATAAATTTGCCTTGACAAATTCAGCGGATTGCTCTTTAATTTGTAGTAATAATTAAAGATTTATAACAGGGAGGCGCCTATTCCCTATAAGATCAAAATAAAACCAGGGGTATTCCATGGATCAAAATGCTAACAACGAAAACAACGAGATTGAGTTTGGTATTCGTTTGGATAAATTGACTGAGTCGGAGGCGCCATCCGAACCAACGGATTCTGAACTCAAAGAAAATGGCGCAAGTCAGTCCACTGAAACAGAGCCGGCAGAGATACCGGATACACCTGAAGCCCCGGATGAAAACACCCAGGAAATCCCAAGGAATGACACGAATCAAATACTATGGAGTATCGAAGGGCTTAAGCGCCAGCTCGAAGAATTGACAGATTCGTTTGAAACCAAGCTTAAATATGATGAACACAAAAATAAAGTGATTGATGACCTTCACCAATCCCTTCAAGAATATCGTGACGGCCTGTTGAAAAAATATTTGCAAAGGATTTTTACAGATGTCATAAAAATCGTTGATGATGTGCGAAAATTGGCCGGTTACTATCGGGAGCAACCGTTTTCTGAGGAAAACAGTACAAAACTCTTACAGTACCTTGAAGAAATGGCCCAAGAACTGGAAGATATGTTTTCATGGGAAGGGGTCGAGGCGTTTAATACTGAAGGTGACGTACTGGACCCCACCCGTCAGCGAGTTATTAACAAAATTGAGACCGATGATCCATTGAAAGATAGAAAAATCGCTGAACGGTTGCGTCCGGGATACGAATGGGATGGCAAGGTTATTCGTCCTGAAATTGTCTCAATCTATATCTGCAATCATGAACCCTCTCCAAATAACAAGGAGCTCTGATGGAGAAACATGGTAAACGCATTTTCGGAATTGACTTGGGTACAACCTATTCATCCGTTGCTTATATCGATGAGTTTGGAAAAGCGGTAATCATTCCAAACGCCGAAAATGAAAGGGTTACCCCGTCAGTTGTATTTTTTGACGGCGATTCGGTTGTCGTCGGTGATGTCGCCAAAGAAAGCTCTAAGCTGTACCCCAACGAAGTGGTCAGTTTTGTCAAACGGGCCATGGGAGAGCCCAATTTCGTATTTGAATACAACAATGAGGATTACCGGGCAGAAGAGATTTCCGCCTATATCTTGAAAAAACTGGCCCAGGATGCCGAACAGTACTTGGGGGAAAAAGTTACCGATGTAGTCATCACTTGCCCGGCCTATTTTGGCATTAATGAAAGGGAGGCGACCCGAAAAGCCGGTGAAATTGCCGGTTTTAATGTCCGTCAGATTATCAATGAGCCCACTGCAGCTGCCATCGCCTATGGGACATTGGATACACAGGATAGCCGGGTAGTCCTGGTCTACGACCTGGGCGGGGGGACATTTGACGTTACCATGATTGACATCCAAAAGGATTCAGTGGAAGTCGTGTGCACCGGCGGTGACCACAACCTGGGCGGCAAGGACTGGGATGATCGGATTGTCGCCTACATGGTGGACAAATATCAGGAAGAAACCCAGCGTAATGAAGATATCCTTGAAGATCCGGATACCTGTCAGGACATGCAGCTCTCCGCGGAAAAAGCAAAAAAAATAATGAGTCAACGGACCAAGACTCCGATATCGGTTACACATGGCGGGGAGCGGGTAAAAATTGTTCTTGAGCGGGAAAAATTCGAAGAACTCACCGCCGACCTTGTGGAACGAACCATTGATTTTACCAAGGACATGCTGAATGCCGCCAAGGAAAAAGGATACCATCATTTTGATGAAATTATTCTGGTTGGCGGCTCCACACGCATGCCGAACATACAGGAACGCATCAAACAGGAATTCTCAATTACCCCCAAAGTGTTCGACCCCGATGAAGCCATAGCCAAAGGGGCCGCGATTTACGGATGGAAATTGAGTTTAAACGATGGTCTGATCCAGCGGCTGGCCGAAAAAACAAAAAAATCGGTGGAAGAATTCGCCAACCTCTCTGAAATGATTGAAACAGAGCAGGTCAAACCTGAAGATTTCAAAGCTGCCGCCCAAGCCGTAGCAGACGATACCGGCTATACGCTGCCCGCCATCCAAAGCGCCATGCTAAAAGTCAAAAACGTAACCAGTAAAAGTTTCGGCGTGGTTGCCCATAATCCAAAAAACGAGGAAATCGTTTTCAACCTGGTTTTGAGAAACACGACTGTGCCGATCAGCCGGCAGAAAAATTTTTATACGGCGGTTGAAAATCAACAAACAGTGCTCATCCGTATAATGGAAAGCGAAACTAGCCAGGTTGAGATTCCCATCGAACACGCCGTGGAAATAAAAACAGCCGTATTAAACCTTCCCCCCCATTTGCCGGCCGACCTTCCGATTGAGATCACATTCAGTTTGAACGAAGAGGGACGATTGCATATTACTGCCCTGGAAACAAGCCAATCCCGCCAGGTAGAGGTAGTTTTGGACACAGCATCGGTCATCCAGGGCGAGGCGCTTGAAAAGGCCAAGGCCCGATCACAGAGCCTGGTAGTTCACTAATATGCCGATTTCAGGCATTGATGACTTCGAGTTTCAAATTGCCCAAAAAACTTATTATACCCAACTAAAGTAACCCATGGAACGCGAAAATTTTTATATACTATTAGATCTTTCCCTTGATCCGCCGCAAACTGATCCCGATGTCATTAAAGAGGCAATCAAGAAAAAAAAGGCGGAATGGAGCAAACTGCGCAACCACCCGACCAAGGGCCTTCAGGCGCAAAAAAATATCAGCCTGATTTCTGAAATCGAAAAAGTGATGCTTGACCCCCAACTTCGGGCACAAGAACTGGAAGCGGCCAAAGGAGTAATTAAAAAGGGCAAGGAAAGCAAGTATCCCGAAATCGACCGTCACATTGATATTCTAATGGGTAAGGGCTATATAGCGCCTGAAGAAATTATCAAACTGGCCAATGTTCACGGCCTGTCCCAGAGCGATATCCAGGATCGAATCAACAGAAAAAAACAGGAAAAATTCGGCCACATTGACCGGGCGATCAGTCTTCGCATGGACAAGGGGTATATCACTGAGGCTGAAATTTCTAAAATTGCTAAACGGTATTCCCTCACCGAAAAAGACGTCCGCGGCCGGGCGCGATGCCCGATCAAAAAAAACGAGAAGGAACAAAGCGATGTCAAGCCGCGCCAGATAGATAAGTCGCTTGAAAAAACCATTAACGACAACTTAAAAATCCTTGGCAAGTCCTCCCTCTACGACTTTCTTGATCTCCCGGAAAGCGCCGATCTTGAATCCCTCAAGGCCCAAGCCGGGCGCAAAAAAAAAGAACTATCCAACATCAGTAAAAAAGATGCAACGGTTACCGCCGGCAATACGCTGGCCGGCCACTGCATGACCATTTTCAAAAATGATGAAAGCCGAAATTCCTATGACATCAGCCTGGCCCGCTCCCGCTTGGCCTCGCTGGACTCGGATATTGATATTGCCGCCATCCAAGGCAGAATAAGGCCTGAATACTATGACGTTCTGCTCCAGAAGGCCATGGAATTCGGCATGGATAAGGAGGAGGCGAATTCCTATATCAATGCCTATTGCGAACGCAAGGGCTATAAAATTGAAAAAGCCCCCCAAAAACGAAAAAAGCAGCTCATTATCGGCGGGACGTTGGCGGCGGCGATTATTGTAATAACTGTTGCGGGGTTTATCCTATCGGCAATCCATCAAAAACAGGTTCGAAAATACGAATTCCAAACACTGATGGCCAAGGTCCGCCAGCAGCAGGAGCCAGAAAATAAACTACAGCTGTTGGGGAAGTATTTAACCTCGCATCAGTCCAACGAATACTTAAATAAGGTCGAGCAGGAAATCAAAAAAATCCAAAATCAAATAAAAGAACAAAAATACGCAGCCGTGATGGCCAAGGCAGACGGGTTCAAAGAGGCCGATGCATATGAAAAAGCGGCACAGGTTTATCAACAGTTTATCGACAACAATCCGGATAGCCCATACATCAAAAATGCCAAAGAACAAATCACTAACATGGCATCGCTTTCTGAGAATAGGGACTATGAACAACTGAAAACCATTATGACAGACGGCGCCCCGGATGAAAAAATTGCCGCCGCCCGCTCCTATTTAAAAAACTACCCGAAGGGCAGGCATAAAGACCAGGTCAGTCAAGTGATCGATAATATGAGTGGTGAATATTTCATTTTTATCAAAAACCGATTGAACGAATGTGAAAAACAGGAAAACTGGGATAAATCCATTGAGCTTTGCAACTCCTATATTGATATATATGACAACAGCCACACCGATCAGCTCAAACAACTGCTGCCAAAATATGAAAAACACCAGAAGGATACGCAAGCATTTGCTATGCTGAAAAAAAGGGCCGCTGCGCAAGGTGACGATTATCAGGCGGCCAAGCAAATCTACCAGGATTATCTGGAAGCCTATCCAGATACGACGGTGGCGGACGACATTCGGAAGGAATTGGCCCAACTTGATGAATGGATTCAACAAAAACGGATAAATACCGCCAAAAAAAGTATCCGGGACGATCTGAGCCTGGTCAATGATCGTTTTGTTGAAAAAACTAAAGGCGTGGTGTTGGATAGAAATACCGGTCTCATGTGGACACTTGTGGATTCAAGCCTCACCCGTCCGGATGAATGCATCACCTACGATATGGCGCAGAAATACGTTAAAAATCTATCTTATGGCGGATATTCCGACTGGCAGCTGCCAACACCCGACCAGCTAGCGGGAATTTATAAAAACAAACCGTTTTTTCCCGGAAAGGCTTCCATCTGGTACTGGACTTCAGAAAGCTATTCAAGCTATTCAGAGGGCTGGCATAAAATTGTGGACACAGTGACAGGCAAAAACTCAACGGACTGGGAAATCATTCGCAGGGATGCCGCGGAATGCGGAACGGTTAGGGCGGTTAGAAACCCTGAATAAAATAAAGATCATCCGTTATCCCCCTCCCCGGCCACTTTATGCCATAAGAGTTCGAGCAACGGATTCAAAAAATCAACTGAGTGCATCTCTTTGATCATCTTCAGTTCTTCCAGGTCCTTGCCCTTGTTTATTTTCTCTACCTCAAATTCAATTGATTCCTCTAACTCCTCGGGATCAACGGCGCTTCGATAAAGGCGCGTCAAAACCATCCGAACATTGCTTGATCGGGGCAGGTTTAGGTTATCCAATGCCTGCCTCAGGGTCTTTGCGTCAACAGCCTCCAATTGATGGACGACTTCCTCAGCGCTCGGCATGCCGTTGTCGTCTTCCAGGAAATCCGTCAGATCAAGCTGGTCATCCCCTGCCTCAGACGAAGTCTCTTCTAAAGACGCCGGTTCTTCTTCAGCGAAAACATTTTCGAGAGAAACACCTACTTCTTCTTCGACAGACACATCCGTTACTACAAAAGATTCGGCTTGTTCCTCGGTCTTATTACCTATCACCACGGTTTCCTGATAAACCGGGGACTCTGAGATATCCACATGGGCATAATAAACAAAAACCTCTTCCATATTCTTGGTCAGATTAAAATTCTGAAAAACGGCGACGCCTCTTGTACTCTCTGAGAGTAGTCCTTGGATCTCCTCAATCTTTGCGCTGCGTTTATCATCGTCGCTTATGGATGTTCTGATGCGTGCGCGTACATGGGAGGGGTTTGACTTCAGCGTATAGATATCCACATTGGGGCCATTCTCAAGCTTAACACGAAAGCCGTTGGGAATGCCTTTCAGCGTAAAGCCCTGAGCCCTGAGCGTTTCAATAATACTTCTCAGTCTGGGGTCAATCTGAGGCTTCATATTCCAAATATCAAACGAGAGATTATTTTGAATGGCATATCTTTATTCAAAATCGATTCCGGCCGGCCACAGATAATAAAATCCCGCGCGATCAAATTTTGCGGATTCCGGCAGACCCAGATCAACCAACGCATTCCGGCCGGCCTGATAGCGGGTTTGGGTGTTATAAAAATTATCATTCGGGTATTCGGTCCGGCGATAGACTACCAACCGGCTGTCTTCCGGAATGCCCGCCATCTCTTTGGTTTTAGATACGGCGTCGCTCAAATATCCTATATCGTCAACCAGTCCAACTTCGAGGGCTTCATCCGCCAGGTAAATCCGGGCGGTCTTGACATCAGCAAGTTCCGACTCATCTAAGTACCGGTGCTTTCTGACAAGACTGATGAACCGCTCGCCTAAACTGTCGGCAAGCCCCTGAAAAATCCTTTTTTCTTCCTCCGTCGCTTCCCTGAAAGGAGAGCCCATATCCTTGTGAATTCCCGAGGAATGTGTGACCACATCAACCCCTATTTTGTCCATGAGGCCGTTTATCTTTGGACGAATAAAGATAACCCCGACTGAACCGGAAATCGATGTCGGATGGGCTATTATAAAATCGGCCGGCAACGATATATAATAACCCCCTGAGGCGGCAACATTCATTAAGGAAACAGTTACCTTTTTATTGGTTTTTTCTTTAAATTCGATTATTTCATGGTATAAGATATCACTGGCAGTCACTGTACCCCCGGGGGAATCAATTTTAAAGAGCACTGCCTTGATTTCCGGGTCATTCTCGGCCATATGCAGCTGGGAGACGATTTCCTGAACCATGCTTGGCTTTGTTCGCAGCAATCCTTTATGCGAAAAATCGGAGATAAGGCCGTTTACCGGAATTAACAAAACCTTACTGTCTGCTTTGCCTTCCAGGGTGAACTCCTTCAGGGGATCTGTAGCATCAGTAAACAGCTTGACCTGGGGCGACATGCAGCCTGTTGCCAAAAAAGTTATGATAAGCAAAATAGCAGCTTTTTTCAGAATGGATTTCACACGCACCTCCGATATACCCGGTTATCCGGCCCTTTTTTTGTTTCCAAAACGAGTGTGATAAACTAACCTATTAAATAATATATTTACTACATTTACTGTAATTCTGTCCATATCTAAAATTGAATAAAAAAAGAGAGGCATTTGCAAATGAATATATGGCGGGACAATAAAGGGATTGCTCATATCAACGGCCCCGATCAAAGGGAAGTTTTCTATGGCCTGGGTTATGCCCACGGCCGTGACAGGGGTTTGCAAGTGCTCTTAATGCGAATTCTTGGCCAGGGCCGTGCCAGTGAGGTCCTTTCCGCGGATGATGAGATGCTTGAGATTGACATGTTTTTCAGGCGAATGGACTGGGCCGGCGGAACGACTGAATCGGTCCAAAAACTTCCGCCGGAGATACGTTCCATTTGTGGCGCCTATTGCAATGGCGTCAATAAGGCGCTTAATCAAAAAAAACCGTGGGAATGCCGGTTCCTGGGATACAAGCCGGAACCCTGGCAGATTGAAGATATATTTCTGCTTTCAAGGATGCTGGGCTACCTGACCCTTTCCCAATCCCAGGGCGAGATGGAGCGGCTGCTGGTTGAAATGATCCAGGCCGGCATATCCGAGGACAAACTCCACGAACTGTTCCCGGGCATACTCCAGGAAATGGATGTGGAACTGATAAAAAAAATAAAGCTGCAGGAGCGGATCGTATCCCCGGCATCACTTTGGAAAACCGGGGCGCCCACGCTAATGGCCTCGAACAACTGGGTGGTCTCGGGCGCCAAAACCGCCTCCGGAAAGCCGATTCTCGCCAATGATCCCCATCTTGAGATTAACCGGCTCCCCAATGTATGGTACGAGGCTGTTCTAAAAACACCTGATCGCTATCTCATGGGGGCGTCCATACCCGGACTGCCGGCTATACTTATCGGCCGAAACCCTGATCTCGCATGGGGAGCCACCTATACATTCATGGATGCTACGGACTCCTGGATTGAATACTGCAAAGACGGCCAGTATTACCGGGAGCCGGGCAACTGGAAAAATTTTCGGCAGCGCAGAGAAACCATTTACCGTAAAAAGAAAAACCCGGTTGAAGTCGTTATTTATGAAAACGAACACGGTGTGCTGGAAGGAAACCCCTATGAGCCCGGCTATTACCTGGCAACCCGATGGGCGCCGGCTGACGGTGGAACCGTCAGTTTGACCAATATATTAAGGATATGGTCCGCCAAGACCGTTGAAGAGGGCATGAACCTGCTGGGTCCTGTAGAGTCATCCTGGAGCTTTGTCCTGGCGGACACGGCCGGCAACATCGGGTTTCAAATGTCCGGCCGGATGCCGAGGCGCAGAGAGGTCATCAGTGGGTTTGTGCCGCTTCCAGGCTGGGATATACAAAATGACTGGCAGGGCTTTGTCGACCATACCGATCTGCCGAGATGCATTAACCCTGAATCCGGAGTTATCGTAACCGCCAATCAAGATTTGAACGAATGGGGCCATGTTGACCCCATCAATGTTGTCATGGGCCCCTATCGCGCGGACCGGATACGGGAATTGTTGAGTCCGGGCGACAAGCTGACATGCGAAGATATGTATAAAATCCATTACGACGTGTATTCCCCCCAGGCCCGTCAGTTCATGGAAATTCTTTACGACTGCCTGCCGGAGACCCCAAATAGCGAAATGCTAAAAAAATGGGAGTATGAATACAGTTCTGGTTCAAAAGGCGCATGGCTTTTTGAAGCCTTTTATAAGGCCCTTTACCAAGAGATATTCGGGTACAACGGGTTTGGTCAGGATGCCTTAAGGCACCTGGAAACACACACGGGAATTTTTACCGATTTTTATCTGAACTTTGACCGGATTATGATGAGTGAGGTGTCAGCATGGTTTAACGGTAAAAGCCGGGAAGTTATCTATACCCGGGCAGCCGAGCAAGCTCTATCCCAGCAACCGCGGCCATGGGGCGAAAGCCGACAGGTCATGCTAAGCCACATCCTTTTGGGGGGCCGCCTGCCCCGATTTTTAGGCTTTGACCGGGGACCGGTCACACTCATCGGAAACCGCGCGACCCCCCACCAGGGCCAAATATATGAAAGCGCCGGCCGGCAAACCACGTTTGCCCCATCCTACCGCATGGTTACGGACCTCTCAGCCGATGTAATCCATACGAATATGTGCGGCGGTCCGTCGGACCGGCGGTTCTCCAAATGGTATTGCTCGGATCTGGAAAACTGGAAAAACGGCAGATACAAACAGCTAAGCCCGGAAGATGCAGAAAAACATCATCCGTTTGAATAACCCAAAAAGACAATAAAAAACCGGTCTACCTTCTTCAGGGACCGGTTTATATATCCAGGGATGGTGGAGCTGAGGGCTACCGCACTGGAAAACCAACTACTTGTTATTTATATATTTTTATAATTCGATTTTTAAAAATACCATCAAAAATACCATCAAAAAGTTTTGCTGAACACGACTATACATCCAATTTCAGTCTGCCCCTCAATTGTAAATATCGCCCGTTCCCAGTCGTTGCATATGAAAGGTTTGAAAACTTTTCTAAAATACGCCTTATTTCATCCTCATCCTTTTTTTCAAAAGCACTTATAAGCAACGGAATATATGAAAAAAGAGCTTCCCACATTTCATCAGTAACACCATTGGATGTAACGCCTGGCTTTATAGTCATCGACTGTCGGTTTGAAATCGCCTGATGTGTCGCCTGTAAAACCTGATGCATAAAAATCAGGATAGGGATACAACAAAAATTCATAACCCGATTCAAAACGCCATGAAGTGCACTAAAATAATAAACCGCATCATCAGGAGTTTCTGCATTGGTGCACAGCTCTTGCACGTCTTTAAACTCCTTAAGTATTAAATCAAAATAATTTTTTGGAATGTCCATACTTTCTCCTTAAGCGGCTGCTTGCTGTGGCTGTGGAGGAGTTGAAGAATAAAGGCTTTCTTCTTTGCCCGGTGCTTTGGATTCGCTGAGAACTCCCTTTTCATCCGCCGAGTCTAACCAACTCAAACGATTGGGTTTAGCTGGGCTATCATATTTTGTGGTCGCGTCTTCCTGCTTTATTGCATCGCTGGAAACTAAACTTCCATCTAAAAGGTTTTGCACAAATCTTTTAGTTGGCATTCTTTCTTTGTCAGCCCTTTCTTTAACCCACGCTTGCTTCTCTAGTGGAACAACGGCCATATAATCACCGTAGAGGGTCATCCCCGGTGTGTGACCTAGCGCCATTGAGAGTTTAGTAAAAAACTTATAACTTGGCAGGCGCCCCATGTTTTCAAACCTCGAAATCACTGACTGGCGGGTTCTCATCTTTTTGGCTAAATCAGCCTGCGTCATATTTTTGGCGTCTCTGAGCTCGATGCTCTCCATAATAATCTTGGCCAGCGGTTCCCAAAAATCAATCTCTTCCCGATCGTCTGCTTCCAGATATTGTTGATCGAACAGCTCGCGGGTTAGCTGTTCTTCTTTAAGTTTTTCTGCGTTCATAAACATACCTCCTGGTAGCGCTGCTCTGCCTGTTTAATTTTCTCTTGGTTCGCTTTAGCTCTCTTTTTTAATTCAGCCGCCAAAATGATAATGGTATTTGCCTTGTTTTTTTTATAAGCAAAATATAAACGAACAACCCCGCCTCTCTTTTGAGGGGGAATTTTAAACTCGTAGATGGAATATTTAGAAGATTTTATGCGCTCCACCCAGCCCTTGTTTTCAAGGACTTTTAAATCAGAGGCGTTTGTAACAAACTCTATGGTTTGACGAGACATCTGTCAAAGATCAGGGCGTTTTCTTTTTAATCCTTTAAAAAACTTGCCAATTGATCCGGATTCATCACCCATATTGTCATAGTCCGGATAATGAAGAACTCTCATTCTTTTCTCCACAATATAACCAATTGGCTATATTTGTCAACAAAATTATCTATCATTTTCTTTTCGCTCTTTTCTTCCCAGCATCAACTTTATTCAAGAATTATTCAAAAAGCTATTTTATCTTTTAACAAGTATCGACTTAGATACTTATATGTAAATGGTCACAACCTTCTTTTTCCTGCTATCCGTATGAAGGACCATTTATAAAACAGCCGCGCCCTAATATGATTTGTTATTGAACCTCTGATTCTACGATTTTTATTTCATCGTCTTTTAAGCCATATAATTGGTATACCAGTTGATCAATTTGCTTGTCAGTGGTTTCGATTTGGCGTTTTAAAGCTTCCTTTGTTTGGGGAATTTTGGCTTCGGCAAATTTTTTATTAAGGTTCAACATTTGATCAACGAGACCGACAATCTGGCTGTGGAATATTTTATCATCTGGATTATTGAATTCGATAACACGAATAGGCAACAGCACGAGATACTGATAAAAAAATCTTAAATACCCCCCGCGATACTTTGATAGCATGTTTTTATAGTAAAATGTTATAAGTGATGAATTCAAAATGCCTAAAAGATACTTTTCTGAATTGGGTATCATGTAAGCTGTATTGGCGCAGTATCTGCCCCCTTGATCATCCAAAGCAAAATTGCCGCGTAATGAAATATCGGGGAACATAATTTTGGGCTTTTCAAATTCACCATAATAATCACAAGCTCGCAGTTCCCACCAATAATCACCTTTATCGTGTCGTTTTTCAGCCTTTTCCTTAAACGATTCGAGGTGTGCGGCGATGGCCGGATATTGCTGTTTGAGCCAATTCCACTGCCCACTATTACCGGAAAACTTTGCATTGGTGAAGCCCCGAGGAAAAAGAATTAGATGTTTTTCATTGTGCAGGGGCATGTACCTTTTAATATCCCGGCCGGCAAGGAATGGCTTAATAATTTCTCTACTTCTGGCATCCTCTGTAATCAGCCTTTCACGGGTGGCGTTGTCAATAATAAACGCTTCATTTAAGCCAGTCAAAACGCCCCGATAAATTTTTTTATCTATATACTCCCCCAAGGGAACGCCGGTTTTAGTGAGTTTATCTAATAGGTTCTGGGCGTATTGATCCACCAGTGACCAACCATCTTCATTAAGCGTATTTTGCCGCACATCATAGCCATTTTGATTGATATATGTTTGCAAATCTTTAAAATCGAATGTTTTGATGGCAACGGCGCGGAAAGTCGGATCAGGCGCTTTTTTTTGAATGCCGAGTATGCAGGGGTATGTTTTGGCCTGTTTAAATACAGGCTGGTCGCCAAAATCGATGATCTCAAAGATATTTTTCTCTTTTAACCATAGTCGCAAGGGTCTGCCATAATTCGCCCGCAGCCACTTATTGGCGACAATGTATGAAAAAAGCCCTCCCTGTTTTAAAAGAGATATGCCTTTTTCAATGAAATAGACATATAGATCAGCAATACCGTGATAAACGGAAAAACATTTTTCAAAATAGGCTTTCGAGTCTCTTAAGCCCTCCTGCCTGACATACGGTGGATTACCAATAACGACATCAAAACCGCCATCTTTCATAACCTCTGCAAATTCAGTCTCCCAGTCAAACACATTAACTTTGTAAATATCTTCTTCATCAAACACGTTCATTTGCTGCTGATCATAAAAATCCAAGCCAATTAATGAATTTCCGCATTTGATGTTATTGGTCAAATCCGGCAGAACCCTTTCCTGGAAAAGAGTCATTTGCTTGCCGATGCTCTGTTCGTCTTCCCCCTCCAAAACTTTTAAAAGCAGTGAGAGCTTAGTCACTTCAACCGCCTGGGGGTCGATGTCCACACCAAAAATATTATTGATCAGAATGCGTTTGCGTTCGTCTGTGGTCAAACGCCAGCCAACCGAGGGCGAATGATATAAACGGGGGGTTTTGCCTTTGGCCCATTTCTCAGGATCATCTTGAATATATTGATCCCGGTGCCAATCTAATAAATATTGATAGGCGCCGATCAGAAAAGAGCCAGAGCCGCAGGCAGGGTCCAATATTCTTAGCTTGCTGACGCCGCCTCTTGGCCCGGGTTTTTTCCCTTCAACCAGCTTACCCACAGTATTTTTGACGATATAGTCGACGATATAAGTAGGCGTATAATAAACACCGCCGGCTTTTCGGACTTCCGGTTTTTCTTCAATTTTTGCCCGACTGCCAGACGTCAGATATATGACTTTCCCCAAAAATTATTCATAGACATGCCCCAGCATTTCAGTGGGCAGAACGGAAAATTCATAAGGACTGTCGGGGTAATAAAGATTTTTGAATATATCCTTTAAAACTTTATCGTCTATAACCAGGTTTGGCGTTAATTTGTCGTAATTTTCCCGGCCCTTCTCCTTTCTAAAGTGAAATAAGCCCGAATTGTATTTGCTATCCGCCTTTCGAAACAATGCGAATAAACGAGCATATACATTATCGCCGTTGAGCAGGGCCATTAATCGGCCATAGCCTTCAATGCCGCGATCCTCGCATATCCGCAGAAAAATTATTCGATCAATGGTCTGTTGAACAGAAAAATTAAGCTCCCGCTGACTCAAACCTGGATTACGCAAAGCGATATTACGGGCCAGTATTTCCCTCCATCTTTCTATTTCTTCCAAAAAAGCGTCATCAACCTCAGCAGTGCCTTTTTTTAATTTGTTTTCCTCAACATACTTATCAAAAGAACCTTTATAAATAGCGTCTTTTGAAAAAATGCCGGCGATCTCATCCCACCGATCCAGATAATCAGTATATTTAAAATAAAGGACTCGCGAGTGAGATACTTTATCATTTTTATTGGGCTTCACGCGGCAGTCATAGACAGCGAACTCTTCAAAATCGCTTAATATGCTGAGAGGGAGCTTGTTACTCCAAGCGTAACGACGAAGTTGAAAGGCAGGATGAATGTCTTCTTTGATATTTACGGAAGGCTTTTTTGCTTCCACAAAAAACATACGTTTACCCCCAACACGAAAACAATAATCGGGGGCTTTGGTGGAGCCGCCCACTTTGATGGCGTCTTCATGGATCACATCCTTGTATGCTTCTGCATGGCCTCGTTTATTTGTAATATCCCAGCCTAATTCTTCAAAAAATGGATCGATAAATTCCCGACGCACCTGAGTTTCTTTGTAACTGCCCTTTTTGTATGAAGCCAGGTTGTAATTAAATGTTTCAATGAATCTTTGTATCCTCTCCGGTGCTGTCATAATCCATATCCTTTTTTGATTATTCAATCAAAAGGGCTTGGTTCGCACGATTATTTCGATTGTTATCAAAAAATTATTGGTGATTCAAAAATTTTATTAATAACCCATCAAGCTGGAAGTCTTTTCCGTAAAAAGCCCTATATTTTTCATTTTCCTTTTGAATCCCTTCTTGAGTTGTGCTCTATTAGACCATAAATTTAGTTTTCATATCAATGGCGCTATCCAAAAAACGATTCACAGGAAATAGGAAAGGACTCAAAGAAGAGTATGCGAAACCGCTATAAGTCAGAAACCCACATGCATCAAGCTGAATCCATCTTTAAACTAAAGCCGGAAGGAAAAAAATTCCAAGAAATAGCGCAAATAATGGGAATGACATCTTCAAACGTACAACAAACCTATTACAGGGAATGCAGGTTGAGGGAGCTTTTTTTCTACTCTCCTTTTGCCGAGTATCTTCCAACGCGCCTAAAAAACGCCATCAGAAGATGCCTGGGTGAGGCGGCGTTTGCTGATCCTGAAAAATTCAACAAGCCGGAAATCATCAGCACCCTTCGTATATTCCCCGGAGTAGGCGACAAGTCTCTTCATTTACTTGCCGAGGCCCTAACTGAAGCCGGCTACGAATCTTTTGATTTGGAAAAAGTCAAAGAGGGTATGTTTGGAAATAAAAATCTGCCCCAAGGTTTAAGCCAGTAGCTTACAGGAGATCACCTCCACCCAGAATTCCACCATAAAATTTTTAATTGCAGATAATCCGGTTCTAAGTTTAATATATATTCTTTACTAAAAGAGACATTTGAATACTGAAAGGAACGGATCAGATCATGCCGCAAAAACAGACTGATTATGGATTGAGGCAAAGGGTTAGGGAGTTAGAAGAAGAGAACGCCAATCTAAAACAACTGAACGCGGTGATACAGGGAAGCTACGAAAAGCTCCGACAGAACAATGCAAAACACCGGCAAATGATAGAGAACCTTAACGAGGTTCTTTATATTCTGGACCAACATGCAACAGTGAAATACATCTCTCCAAATGTCTCAAAAATCGGCGGATACCTTCCGGAAGAAATCTTTGGCCACAAGTTTACCGACTTTGTGCATCCCGAAGACCTGGCAGACCGACTCGAAAATTTCCAGAAAATCCTTGAAGGGGAAGACCTGGTCACAGATTACAGATATGTGACCAAGAAGGGGGAAATTGTATGGGTCAGAACCAATGCCAGGCCAATCCTTCAGGATAATAAAGTTGTCGGGATTCAAGGCATATTGGTGGATATTACCGATCACAAAGAGGCGGAAGCGGCATTACGCCGGAGCGAACAAAAGTTTCGTAACATTTTCGACAACTCAGTCGACGCCATTCTCATCCATAGTATGGATGGACAAATCCTGGAAGTAAATAATATCGCCTGCCAACAGACAGGCTATACCCGCCAAGAACTTTTGCAAATGAGACCAATGAAGCTTGTCGCCCCAAAACAAGGGACTGTTGTTAAAAAGCAGGTACAAACCGCCAATCAAAATGAAACGCTGGTTTTCGAGACCATCCTCTGCCGAAAAGACGGCCTTAAATACCCCGTGGAGGTCAAAATCCGCAGAATCGAATATGAAGACAAACCCTGCATCCTTTGCGTGGTTCGCGACATTACAGAGAGAAAGATAACAGGATATGTATTACGCGAAAGTGAGTGGCAGAAAAACTTGATCCTTAGTTCCTCAGCGGAAAATATTATATATTTCGACACAGACTTACGGATTATCTGGGCCAACCGTGCCGCTGCCCGGATGGTGGGGAAAAATGAACAGGAACTTGTGGGGTGGTATTGTTATCAAATTTATCACCAACAGAACAAGCCATGCCCGGACTGCATCGTTCAAAAAGCAATGTTTACCAAGAGCCCCCAAAAAAAAGAAAAGAAGGATGATGATGGCAGGTTTTGGCTTCAGCGGGCCTACCCATCGACCGACGCGAGGGGGAGGGTTAACGCTGTCGTTTTGTTCACCCAGGAGATCACCGATAGAAAACGCGCCGAAGAAGAGAAGGCGCAATTGCAGGCCCAATTTTACCAGTCACAAAAACTGGAATCAATCGGGCGGCTGGCCGGCGGTGTCGCCCACGATTTGAATAACCTGCTTTCGCCTATCCTCGGTTATGGGGAAATGCTGCTTGAGAATAACGTGGAAAAAAATGATCTAAAAAAATCTGTCAGACATATTGTAGAGGCGGGCAAGCGCGCCCAGACGATGGCACGCCATCTTCTGGCTTTCAGCCGCAAGCAGATCCTTGAATTCAAACCCCTCGACTTAAACGCCCTTTTAAAAGAATTTGAAAAACTGCTACGCTATACCCTCCGGGAGAACATCAAAATTCATATGGTGCTGGCCGAGTCCCTGTCGCCCTTCAAAGGGGATGCGGGACAGATAGAACAGGTGCTCATGAACCTGGCGGTCAATGCCCAGGACGCCATGCCGAACGGCGGCCGATTATTTATTGAAACAGCCGAGGTTGAGATTGATGAAACCTATGCAAGACGCCATAAAGGGGTGACGCCCGGAGCCTATCTCATGCTGGCGGTCAGTGATACGGGCGGCGGCATGGATGAAGAGATGATCGAAAATATTTTCGAGCCCTTTTTTACGACAAAGGAAGAAGACAAAGGCACCGGCTTGGGCCTGTCCACCGCCTATGGCATTGTCAAGCAGCACGGCGGCAACATCTGGGCATACAGTGAGCCTGGTTTGGGGTCGACTTTCAAGGTTTACCTGCCGGTCTCCCCGGATTCTTATGAAGCGGAGGAGCCTTCCCTAAAAGAAGTATTGGAATCAGATTTGAGCGGGACAGAGACAATTATGGTGGCGGAAGACGAGAAAGCAGTGAGAGAGCTTGTTGTCCAAATACTAAAAAAACAGGGCTATAATGTTCTTGCGGGGAAAAATGGAAATGACGCCCTTTCGAAACTGAATCATTATGACAGCGCCGTGCATCTACTCATTACCGATGTGGTCATGCCCGATATAAACGGCAAAGAGTTATACGAGAAGGTGGTTGGCCTTTATCCGGATATCAAAGTTATCTATATATCCGGATATGCCGAAGACGTGATCACTTACCACGGCATGATGGATGCAAAGATGAACTTTCTCCAGAAACCATTTTCCGTTAAGGGCTTGACGGCTAAAATCCGCGAAGTTTTGGATCAATAGGGCCAACTGAATTAGCTTTGATCAAATCTGACGCCCACCACTTGTTTTTGTGGCCGGGCCTTGTTATAAATAAGAAAAGCCGTCGGTTCTGGACCTCTTTAAAATCATTCCCTGGTCCGGAGTTGATTTATAAGTCTTTTACCGGCGGCTTTTCTTAATGGCAACCAAGAACGCTAAAAGCCCCACAGTGGTCGGAAGATATGATCCTGCCCTGACCATCGGGAAATAAAAAAAATAGCGCAGAATAAAATAAATACCCTGTTGCCGGAAGCATTCCTGTTTATTTCATTTCAAAATCAACGCATCTAACACAGGCCCCCCACCAAACCAAGGGCCACCCCCTTTCATTTTGAACTGCTCCGGGGTATCCCCTTGGGAATATATCAACTCCAACTTGTCTCAGGGGATTACGACTTAATATTTTTTGTTTCGACTATAAAAAATTCAAACAGTATGCTATTGCACCTTTTAAAAGCCAATATAATATTCATCACTATTCGAAAGGAGGAGAAATCCCGATGATTCGTAGTTTTAACGGCAAAAGCCCCGTGATAGAGGAATCAGCATTCATTAGTGAGGCGGCCTATGTCATCGGGGATGTTGTAATTGGGGAATACAGCAGCGTATGGCCTGGTGCTGTAATTCGGGGAGATATCGGCAAAATTACAATAGGGAAAAATACAGCAGTAGAAGATAATGTCGTGCTTCATGCCGGATCACTCAATACATCGGATCAGGATCTCACTATAGGAGATTATGTCCAAATCGGACATGCAGCAGCAATCAATTGCAAAAAAATCGGAAATAATGTCCTTGTCGGCATGAATTCTACGCTCTTGCATGACGCTGAGATCGGTAACTATTGTATTATCGCTGCCGGCTGTTTAGTAAGTCAAGCCATGAAGATCCCCGACAAATCTTTTGTTGTGGGTATTCCAGCTAAAATTAAGAGTGAAGTCACTACGGACCAGTTGCGGTGGGTAAAGCAGGCGCCCAAGGAATATCTTAAACTAATGAATATCTATAAAAAAGAGTTTGAATAACACCAAAACCCCAGGTATTGCCCCACCTGTTTTACATAAAACTGAACCGATATTTTCACGGATGGCGCAATTTTAATCTTTACGTCTCTTCAAGATATCATCCAGGGGACTCGACTTTAATCTTATCCAACAACTCAAAGTTCAAAACTGTTCTGCTCCGAATATAAAAATATGCCCACTCAAATATAAAGCCAATCCCAAGATATTGTATCCTGCTTTAAGCTGAAAGATTCAACATTCTGTTTGACTGTACGTAGCCTCAAAGATTAACGGATAACTGAAGTTATTATTCCGAGAGGCTATTTATTGGTAGCCACGATACTTTGGTCTTGACCCGACAAATTTCCGTGTTATTGTGTATCTGTGTAACACGGAAAGGAGGGCTTGTGGCCAATTTAACTATTACTGTAGACGAAGCAACTCTTAAGAAAGCCCGCATCCGGGCACTTGAGCAAAATACTTCTGTCAATCGTATTCTCAGGCAATACTTGGAAGTATATGCCGGCGTGAGCCGGGATCAAAGCGATTCAGTCAATAAAATCATAGCTCTGTCCAGTTCATCCGGTTCCAGGCGAGGAAAACAGCGATGGAACCGCGACGAACTTCATGAAAGAAGATAATGCGTTCTTTTTTCGATACCAACATACTTGTTTATCTGTTTGATGAAGACTTTCCCGAAAAGAAAGCCCAGGCTCAAGCCCTATTAGAGAAAGAAACAAAAAATGGCAAAACCCTGGTAAGCACACAAGTCCTGCAAGAATTCTATGTTACGGTTACGCGAAAATTGGAAGTGCCCCTTTCTCCTAAAAAAGCCGAGGAAATTGTTAGTCAGTTTATGGTATTTCCGCTTGTGGAAATAAGCAGCAGCCATATATTGAAGGCCATCCGGAAATCAATAAATCTGCAGTTTTCTTTTTGGGATGCGCTGATTATTGAAGCAGCTATTTCGGGTGGAGCAAGTATTTTATATACGGAAGATTTACAACACGGCCAAATCATTGACAACCTGAAGATCCTCAATCCATTTCAATCTTAACTCAATAATAGTATTTGGCATTTTCCAGATCGAAGGTGAATCAGCCGACAATTTACCTTATGATGTTGGCTTGGCTATTCAATAAATATTCAGTTGCGGCGTGATCATTGGTTTTGAACACTACGGCTATCATTCCTCACTGTTGATAGATCCATCATCAGTGCACATTGTCGATAACTTTCCTGATCTGTAAATTATGGGCATGACTGAGCAAATTAAAAAGGACTAGGCAGCTATGCGATTAAAAGGGAAAGCACAAAATGTAGGGGTGACCTTCATAAGGTCGAAGGCCCGGATCACTGTTTTTTCTGTTTGAGTTTGTTGAGCGGATGAGATGCTAGCATAACTGAAGGTTCATTGCAGCGTTCTATCTTAAGTGCGGTCAGATTATATTAGTGCGCTTATTCCTTTTCTTTCCATAATATCCAATAGTTTTTTGGATGCACCCGCTGGTTTTTTGCTGCCCTGTTCCCATTTTTGAACGGTTGAAGGGCTAATATTAAAAAGACTGGCAAGCGCCGCTTGGCTTAACCGGAATTTTTTCCGTATGAAAATAATCCTTTCAGGGGTGTATTCCTGTACTTCCGGCACACAAAGATTTTCGATATTTTTCATTGTAATATCATCTACTAAGCCACTTTTATGTAGGTCTTTGACAGTATTTGTGATTGATTTTGCGATGGATTTTCTCATGACTTCACCTCAATTAAGTCTTTATTTTCTATGGCTATTGCCATTTCTTCTGGCGATAGCCTCAATAAAATTTTTGATAATTCCTTGAAAACAATAAGTTCTTTTTTTGACAAATTGGATTTTTCATTTTTAGCAAAACCATGAATAAAAATTGCACGATCACCTTTTTTATAGCAAATAATGGTTCGTCCGCCGCCGCTTTTGCCTTGACCTTGAAAACGAATTCTTTTTTTGTATAAATAACCACCAAGATTTGCTTCAAAGTTACCAGCCACGATTTCGGTCAAAGCATTGTCAAGTTCGTGCTTCGGAATTTTCTGTTTGGCTGCCCATCTTGAAAAATGTCTTGTCATTAGCTTTTTCATTACTTCTAATATAGCACTTAGTGATATATTTTCAACCAAATATTTTTCCCATCATAATATGACTATTGCTTCTTAATATGAAAAGGTTGCCAAACATTCAGTATTATAGAAAGTTTCAGTGGTGGGGATAATCGATAACTATCTTGCCCCTAAATTTCCAGCCACGGGTAAGGCTAATAAAAAGGATCCGGCAGCTATCCGGTTAAAGGGGAAAGCACAAGATCTGGGGGTGCCCCATAGTCGGTCCAAGACCCACATTACTATCTTTTCTGTTTGAGTTTGTTCAGTCATGATCATATGGATGAAGCCAAAGGACCTTGATTGTATAACTGTGTTAAGCTAAGTTGAGTTTGGCATGTCGAAGATGAGAAATCATTGCAAAGATCTCCGTTCTTTGGCTTACGCCCTATCTCTTTTGCCCTCTTGCGCTTCGTTTCTGATAAATGAAGAGACCTGTAGTAACTAAACCAAGCATGCCAAGGGCAAACAGCAATCGATAAACCATGCCGATTGCGCCACCACCGTAATGCAGAACACTTAGAAGGCCATGGGATTCAATTCATTTGATTCCGAAGTTTCTGAATAACCATGCCGGTCATATTCCGTCCCATTATTCAAGTGCATCGGCTTCATGTTCACTTTTATGGTACCCTGATTGGCTGGAGTTTGCCTGAGTAACGTACGTCAAGGAAATGGAAGGGGAAGTGAAGGAATGACCATGGTGTTCGGGACCTCCAATCCCCTTCTTTAAGGTCAAATAAAGTCCTGTGCCTGCCTGGGCAAGGACAAATAACGTCAGCACGACTCCGAGTATTCGATGGTATTTGCGCAGATCCTTTTCTTTCATTTCCATAGAGCGCTTATTTTAGTACTCGCGCTTCATCCAGCCCGTTTCTTTATCTACAATCAGTTTTTCCACCAGAGAGCCGTCCTTGGTCACAATTTTCCCCACGTGGGCATCATCCTTTTCCGTCACTTCGCCGATTTTCAGGTTGGGATTGGCGGCCACATAATTGTTCATAAGGGTTTTAGCTTCCTCCTTATTTAGCGGCGCCATCTGCTTGCCCTTCCCTCGGGGGCATTCTCCTCTGCTCCAGCCGTGATGCATGCCTTGCCCCTGATGCATCATGTGCCGGCCGCCCATCATGCCTTTTCCCATTCCACTGCCCCTTTGAGCACCGCACCATGGGCAGAACCATTCCGTCTGCTGCTCTGATGGATGCATCTGCTGCATTTCACCTTCCTTGGGCATCTGCTTGGTCTCGCCCTGCTGATGCATCTCCGCCATAGCCAGGCCCGCGCCTGCCAGGACAAAAAGCACTGTCATAATTAAAGCCATTGTTCATTTCATTTTGTGCCTCCTTTTTTAGTAAAAGTTCTGTAAAGGGTTATTAGATTTTCAGAATGCATGGGCGCCGGTTTCATAGCTCATGTGCCATCATTCTGTGTTCCCATCTGTGCGTCGTATGGCATCGCCGCATTTCTTAACCAATGGTTTTTCCCCTCGGTATTCGCCCTGCCGATGCCATCCTCGACCGCCTGGTACACAATGCTTACAAAATCAATCTGAAAGGAGACTCTATGCGGAAGAAGAAAAGAAAGTTGACTTAAACCGAGTAATTTGTGAAGGAAAAGACAGCGTCGCTTTGCTCCGAAAAAGTGGCCGACTTCGTCCGGAACAGGCGGCCGGAATCGACCGGAATGGGTGGCCGACTTCACCGGAATACGCAACCAGGGCGCCAAGGGCAAAAAACACCAGAAAAACCATGGTCAGAAAATGCGCCCAGGAAACTCCCCAAATGCCTTCCTGCTGCTCGACATATTTATCGGATATCTTCATCTGATCTTTAAACCATTGGATATCCGGGGCCTCTTCAGATTTTGCGGTCATTTTCGAATCAGCATGAGATATTCCGACATCTGAATTTTTTAGGGATCAGGGGACGATCCACAAGGCAGCGTTTGTCAGGTGTGTCACAAGATAATTGGAAACACTTCCCATAAAAAATTTCTTATCGATCCCTCGTTTGCCGACAACCAAGGTGCCGTAATCCCCCTGCCGAAATTCATCTATTATCGCCTTACCTATATTAACCATTACCGGCTGAGTCTTTATGTGTAGCTTGTCTTCACTTATTTCTTTCTCAGACATCCTGCGCTGAGCTAACTGCAGAAAGTTATCAACGCATTGCTGATTGGCCTGCAATATGATTTTTTCCACCGCTTCGAGTTCCTCCTGATTCGGGGCTGAAGTGAAATCGATTTCACAGCTGTCTTTTAGAGAGGGCTGAACATGAAAAATTGTCAACTCAACATCCGGACGCTCCTGTAGGATATCGAGAAGGTGTTCCAGCGCCTTAACGGAATTTGTGGAACCGTCTACCGCCAGAATGATGTTTCGGGATGTGATCTCACCATCAACCACCCATATCGGGATCTCGGCATTATGATCGATAACATTTTTTGTGGTGCTGCCGATAAAGACTTCTTGAAATTTGGAGTAGCCTCGGCGCGCTATTACAATAGCATCCACTGATTCATTCTCAGCCTGCTTAATAATATCCCTGGCAAGCCCTTGTCGACGTTGTTGGGTCAGTTGCGTTATGTTCTTTTCTGGTACCCCGAGGCGCATCAACCGATCTTTATGGCGATTTAAAATTTCGTTTCCAAGAACAGCGTTGTTTTCATTTATCTGCTTTAATTTTTTCATTGCCGCCGGATCCTTTTTGGCTTCCTCCATAATAAAGTCCGACAAAATCGGTTGAATATGGAAGAGTGTGTAAGTCATATCCTGCAAACCCGGTGACATCATCACCGCATATTGTAACGCATGGGTAGAATGGATTGAACCGTCTACCGGCAAAAGAATCTTTTTCATAATTATACTCCTTTCGTCCTGAGGATGATTTTTGAAACGGACTTTAAGTCGTCTTCAACTTTCTATGAACCCTTTTATTTAAAATAACCATTATGTTGTCGGCCGAAAGTCATAAATTTCGAATACAAGATGATGACCAACGCCTGGATGTGCACCATTACTTCAGGCTTTGGGGCACCAGGTACTTAAAGACGATCCAGCCGACCACCATCATGATCGTGATCACCCCCAGAGCCCAGTGCCCCCTCTTGGCCGCTCACTTCGCCCCCCTTTTTTCATCGGCTGTGCTGAGATTATAGATGCTGGCGATCGTCGCCCCTGTCAGCCACCCGAGAATGAAGGTTTCGATGATACCCATGACCATCTCCCACATGGGGCATCCATCCGGATGATCGGGCCCAGATCCAGACCGTGGAACAGGCTGTTGAAAAACAGGATGATCGCCTCTCTGGCCACCAGGGTCATAACCAGCACGCACTCCAGATACAGGATGGCGAAAGTCATTCCCCACGCCAAACCGAACCGTTTTTGACATCGATGCACATTTTCCACCTCCTTCCTTCACCACCGGCGTCGTAAAACTCTAAATCACCATAGCAAATTACATTCCAACGCTTTAAGGCGCGGCGGCGGAGTTCCGCACAAACCCTGAACCGATGGTGCATACTGGGATTTGAAGCAATTCAAAGGCAGCATCCGGCTTCATCAAAGCCCCGAAAGCGAGGCAAAGTGCGCAAATATTGCGCGGACATGCACAGATATGACGCATGCCGTTTAATGGTGGTGGCCGCCCGTCTCCTTTTCCGGGTCCGCCTCCCGGTCTTGGCCGTGCATATCGTCATCGGGCGAATGGTGATGCCTGCCGTTCTGACGCCCTTGATTTCCGGCAACCTTTTTAAGGGCCTGCCTGTATTCTTCATCCGTCATGGCGGGTATGGCCTTGGCAAGGGCCACCAACCCCCATAGTTCGGTTTCGCCGTGATTAGACCCGAAGGCGGGCATGCCGGTCAACTTGACACCGTTTTTGATGATCCAGTAGAGTTGGGCGTCGTTCCACTCTTCCTGAATATGGCCCTCGGTCATTGCCGGCGCGGCGGGGTACAACCCTGCGGCAAGTTCGTTAGGGGTGTATCCGGGCGCGCCGTGGCAGTACCGGCACATGCCGTGATAGTGGGGCAATGCGTGCCGCCTCATCCCGGGGTCGTCTAAGCCGGGGACCCGCACATCGTCGCTGTGGGAGGCAATGGAGCGGTCTTTGATCATGTCGAGAAAATTGTAGGTGAGATCCCAATGGGGCTCGGTGGCGGCGATATTGTAGGCGCCGGTCCATGCATATAAAAATGCACCCACCCCAACAACAACAGGGATTGCGACTACTGTGACGACAGACCGCATGATTCCCCCTTCTCGAATTTAATTGTCGGATTATAAACTCGTTCCAAGGCTGTTAAAACCAGAACCGAACACCGGCCACTAATCTTGCCACATCCGTATCCTCTCCTTCCGATTCGGCCAGGTCGGCTGTTTCGCCGAGCTTCCGGCTCCAAGAGAATCCCAAATAGGGTGCTGGCTGTTTCCCTGGCAATAAGACCGCTTCACGGGTCTAATATTCGAAACGATCGGGTCATCATCTCGGGCTGTGCCTTTTTCAACTCATCATAAATGCCCTTTAAAAAAGGCCAGCCGCCGTAAAAGAATATAACTGTTGAAAGCGCGAACAGGAGGAATATATCGCCTGAAAACCCTAACTGCTCAAGCCCTATAAAGGACTGGATCATGGGAGAGAGAAAAAGGACGGGGACGGTTATGGCAAGCGATACCCAAAACCGTTTTTTAAAATCAGCCACCATATGGGCATGATGACTCCCGTGGCCCCCATGCCCGTGCTCTTCTTCTGCCTCAGATTGTTGCTTTGCCATTTTCGCCCTCCAAATTATGTATGGGCAGCTTTAACTCTTTTTACCTGCAAATTATCCTTGTGCTCTTGTAATAGGGATAGATTGTGGTAGAGCTTCCGATATACCTAATTATAAAACATAAGAGGCATCAGGTTTTATGCAAACATTGCCCGATAATGAGATTTCATAATTTAAAAAAGTGGGAGCCTGTTTTGATGCGGTTTTTTTAGACAATTAGGCGTCATGGGATTACCTTAAGACATTAAAATGTTCGGTGCAGGCTTAAAAATTAACCATAATCGGGGAATAAAAAACAATCTTCATGAGGAATCGATTTCAGATAGACGATACAACCGTTTATGATCATCAGACCGGGTTAATGTGGACGCGGGATGCCTCGATAAGTGAGCCCCCGATGACATGGGAGGAAGCCCTGGCATATGTGTCGGAGATGAATTCGGCAGGGCTTAACGGGTATCAGGACTGGCACCTGCCGAACCGGCGGGAGCTTTTCAGTTTAATCGACCACTCCCGGATCAACCCTTCAATCTCGGGCTTTGATATGTTTGAAAATATTTTTCACGGATATTACTGGACCTCAACGACTTGCGTAAGGGTGCCTTCACAGGCATGGTATGTCCATTTGGGCGGCGCGAAAGTCTATCGGGGCATGAAGTATGCCTCTTACATGGTATGGCCGGTTCGGGTGGAAAGGGAGCCGGCAGCAGTTTTTAAAACCGGGCAACGCAGCTGCTATGATACAGCCGGGGAAAACATTACCTGTGGAAAAACCGATCAGGACGGGGCGCTTCGCATCGGCCGTCCCTGGCCCGAACCCCGGTTTGCCGCCGGCAGCCTGACAGTTTACGATCAGCTGACCGGTCTGACTTGGGCCCGGAAGGCTGCTCACAGTGAACCCCTCTTTACCTGGCACGAAGCGCTGGAACAATTAGAAATAATGAATCGAGAGAATGCATATGGATGTAATGATTGGCGAATGCCGCATATAAAGGAACTGGAAAGCCTTGTCGACCTGGAAGAACACTCGCCTGCGTTGCCCGCCGGCCAGCCCTTTGCCGAGGTTCAAAATTTCTACTGGTCCGCCACCACCAGTGCATATGAAACCAGCTACGCCTGGACGCTATATCTGCAGGATGGGGCCATAGGCGTTGGATATAAGGCAAATGCTGAATTTTACATGTGGCCAGTCCGGGGATGAATTATTTTTTGATAACCGACCCTGGCAGATTGCTGTCCGATAATTCCCATCAAGGACTAAGGATTGTAAAAAGCTGTACGTAACACTGCCTATTTTTTCTATTGTTTTTGGTGGGTTATATGGTTTTTACGGTTTCACCTTTTTAACCTGATGTCAAGGTCTTTGTTTGATTGGTATAACTAATCGCTCTTCGAGGCATCTCGTCCGGCTACCCCACCGGACGAGATGCCGGTTTGCCGTTATCCGCCGTGTCTTGCCATCACCTTCTCAATTGCTCTATGGTAATCTCGCTGAACCTTCAAGTTTGACACCTTGCAATATCTTTGCGTGGTCTTTATCCGTGCATGGCCCAGCAAATCCTGGATAATCACCAGATCCGCATCGGCATTGAGGAGTTGGGTGGCCATGGTATGCCGCAGCTGATGGCAGGAGGCCTTTAAACCGGCTTTTTTTGCATAATGCTCCATCCGTTTCTGGATCCCCCGCACCGAAAGCGGCTTGCCGCGGTAGCTTTTTTCTTCAGCCAAAAATAGCCTTTTAGTCCTGCAGATCGGCCTTACTTGAAGATACTCGCTTAATGCATTTTTGGCATCCCTGCTTAGATAAACCACCCGGCCTTTGCCGCCCTTGCCTTCATAGACAAACAGCTGACTGCGATTCAAATCAAGGGCGGACAATGTCAAGTCGGCCACCTCTTCGACACGCAGACCGCAGCGCAGCATCACCATAAATATGGCTTTGTCCCGGGGCGTTTGGATGACAGAGAAAAATCGGATAACCTCTTCATCTCTTAAATAGCGGGGCAGCGGCCTGGACAATCGCAAGGCATAGCCCGATTTAACCGGATTTGGCATATTCACCTGTTCTTCTTCTATCAGATAATTGTAAAACCCACGGATGCTGTCCAAATGGCAGTTAATCGTCTTAGGGGATAGCCGTCGATGCAAGAGATAATCAATATAGCGGAGCAGATCTTTATTCGATACCGCTTCCACAGGACACTCGATCCATAGAATAAATTGCTGCAGGGTGCTCATATAGTTTTTGACGGT
>JAGYOX010000290.1 GCA_018399235.1 Desulfobacterales bacterium
AAACGGTGGGAAACGGGGTCGGGGAACGGAAACGGGGTCGGGCCAAGTTAACTAATTAGAAACATTTGATATTAACAATGATGTGTCCTTCAAATGAGTGTTATATTGCACTTTTGGACCCCCAAAAGTGCAATATAGCTATGGGGAGAACAAAAATGGCACTGATCCTATATCGATGGTTTTGGGGCCAAAAAGAGCGAAATAGACGCCGTAAGCACCTATGTTTGGAATTAAACAGTCAAAAATGCAGGAAGGTAGCTTGGCCCGACCCCAATTCGACCCCAATTCGACGAAAAGGATATTGATCTGTCCGCTGAACCCGAAGTGGGTCAGGCCGGCGAGATTGCCGAAGCCATGGACAAGCTAAATGATGCCCGCAAGCAGGAAAAAGCCGCTGAAAAGGATGCGGAGAACGCCTCCCAGGAGGCCGAGGCTGCGATGAAAGCTTGGCAGCAGGCGATTGTGACGGGGGAAGCCGAGGAAACGGTCCAGCACTTAAACAAAGAGGTGATGAATGCCAAAAACCGCGCAATGCATGCTGTCCGAAAAGCGGCAAAACTGAATGCCCGGGTGGCGGATTTAACCCGTACCGCACGCCAGCTTGGGGCGGATATCCCGGATCAGGAAGAAACCGCGGCAGGGGAAAGTGCCCCCAAAGAATAAATTTAAATATCAGCCTCGTCGGTTGGGTTCAGCGCCAGCGAAACCCAACAAAAACCTTCAGGCTTACGCCGCTGTTAGCATTTCAAAAAACGACAGTGGCGAGCACATGAAAATAGTGCCTTGACCCGGTTGAAAATTGTTATTACAATTGTAGTAACAATTTTTGGGGGAAGATATCATGCATGCCATAAAGCTAAGAAAAATTGGAAATTCTGTGGGTCTTGTCCTGCCCAAGGAGATACTGGCCAAGCTAAAAGTCAAGGAAGGAGAGACCATCTACCTGACAGACACTAAGGATGGCTTCCGGATCACGCCGTATAACGAGGAGTTTGAAGTTCAAATGGATGCGGCGGAGAAAATTATGAATGAAGACCGGGATATTCTTCGGGAACTGTCAAAAAAATGACTTATCGGTGGGTTTTGCTCGAAACGGTGCTGGCCATTCACGAACGACAGATTGACGATCACGGCGGAATGGCCGGCGTAAGAGACCACGGGCTTATTGAAAGCGCTGTAAACCGGCCACAAACAATTGCCCTTTATGAAGATCGTTTCGATATATTTGATTTGGCCGCCGCCTATGGATTCGCCCTTGTGCTGAACCATGGATTTTATGACGGCAACAAACGAACGGCCTATACAGTGACCCGTCTTTTTTTGGAGCTAAACGGGTATGTGCTGACGGCTTCTCCGGCTGACCGGGTCATTGTGTTTTTGAAATGCGCCAAAGGGGAGCTTAAAGCGCCGGATCTGGCCGAATGGCTGCGTCAAAACACTCAAAGTTTTGCTTAGAAGTGTTCCCCCCGGGCCGCCGTCCGGGACCGAACT
>JAGYOX010000291.1 GCA_018399235.1 Desulfobacterales bacterium
GGATGCCACTAACATACCGTTTATATCCTTCGGGCAGAGCTCCCGCTTGATCTCAACGCCACTGTGGCAAAGAAGCGTCTGTCTAAAGAAACGGTTGCGCAAAAAATCCATATATTGCTCTGTGTTAATGATATTCTGACTGATTCGATCCAGTGTTTCTGCCACCTTTTCGGAAAATCCGCTGGTGAGCATGGTTGAAATCTCAGCTTCTCCCAGATATTGAAGCCCATGGCTGGCCGCTCTTTCTATAAACTGATGGAAATAAGCAGGAGAGTTGATTTCCTCCAGATGCTCATGAAAAAGATACCAATCCTTGCTGTTCTGAACAAGGGAGAGCTCTTTTTGTAGCAACATGCCATACGGATTGTTATCCGTTGAAACAGCGCCGGCCAGAAAATTCATCAATGCCCTGGCCTGCTCAATTCGCTCCTGATGCGTTTCAAACTGGTTGGCATGGTAGAGCATCATATGACGGATCATCTCACGCATATGCCAGCCCGGGTAGGTATTATAACTAACATAGACGATGCCTTGAGGGGCCAAATTGACGGCAGAAACGTTTAAAATTTTGTCTTTAACGGTCTCGGGCACCCATGAATAAACGCCATGGGTGATGATATAGTCAAACTCACCCCACTTGGAATCAATATCCATAATATCGGCCTGTATAATACGAATGTTGGACAAATCCAAATCCTTGATCATCCGGCACCCTGCAGCTACCTGGCGGGCGGAAAGTTCAACCCCGACAAATGAACTGTCCGGGAGATTCCAGGCCATGGGGATTAAATTGCCACCGGCAGCGCAGCCCAACTCCAAAACCCGACACCGGTTGACGGGGACAGGCGACATGCCGAAAAGACGTCCCAACGTAGCCAGCCTGTCAGGATGGGTCTGGGGAAAAGCATTACTTTCATAAGGAACCGCATCGTAGCTATAAATTGGGGATGGAACTATCTTTGAATGGCTCATAATCGACTTTAAAGCCTGACTTTTTAATTTTTATGGTTTATTCGATTCCAACTATAGAATTAACTAAGCGTTGAATACGACAAATAAAATTAAAAGCCGTATAATAACAGCCTGATAAAATAAGATTGACTTTTGAATCCGTTTAAAACTAAAATATAATAACTTCTATTTCTTTTAAAACATTTTGTAAAATCAATCACCGTCCCTAAATAAAAACTTGATACTTGATGAGGCATTCTTGCAAATTTCATCTTTTATGCCATAGTTTGAATTACATGACGTTCTGTTTTTTATTGTTTATTCCTGATACATTTTCCAATCTGCACCTCATCAAAATCAACCATATAAAAATGATAATCTCGTAAAAAGTCGATTTTGGGATGGCAAAGTAAAAAGTTCAAGCCCCGTTTAAGATCAGAGGGCGCGCAAATCCCGAGGAATGCAGCGCAACACAGATATTGGACTTCTAAGTAACTTAAAAATATATATTATTATTCCAGAAA
>JAGYOX010000292.1 GCA_018399235.1 Desulfobacterales bacterium
CATGAATACACTTCACGGACTTGCAAACAGATGCATTTGCTTTTGTGGCTTCGGCCTTGAAGGCGATTTCCACATGCTTACCTGTATACGGGGTGTCGGTAACGGGAACTTTTCCAGCAGAAGATTAAACTTCTCCCAATTCATACAGCCCCGCTTCCCTCGCCGGTTCAGCCACTTAAAGAGGCTTCTTTGAACCTCATATTCATATCGGCTTATACCTTGTGAATTGTCCGTCACTCCATAATAGGCATAGTGGCCCTTCATTTTCGCCGCCACTTTCTCCATCAGCTCACGGGTCGACATTGTCCGGTTGGCCTTGAGCCATTCCGTAAATTTCCGGAT
This sequence comes from Desulfobacterales bacterium, assembly GCA_018399235.1. Classification (GTDB taxonomy): domain Bacteria; phylum Desulfobacterota; class Desulfobacteria; order Desulfobacterales; family Desulfosalsimonadaceae; genus M55B175. The sequence continues at coordinate 343 of JAGYOX010000292.1, forward strand.
TGCTATCGTATACTTCTTCCTTGAAGTTCGTCGTTTCATCCGAAAGCGCTTGCCGTCCCGTGTCCGGCTGCAGTAATGCGTAAACCCCAAGAAATCAAAGGTATCCGGCTTCCCGCCGTTTCTCTTTGCCTTTATCCCGGCAATCGGCCCAAACTTGATAATCTTGGTCTTCTCAGGGGACAACTCAAGTCCAAAACTGGCTAATCGAGCCTCCAGTTCCTGACGGAACCTTATGGCATCGGCTTCCTGTTGAAAGCACGCTACAAAATCATCTGCATAGCGGATGAGTCTGGCATAACCAGCACATGACTTCCTGAACACCCTTTCAAACCACAGATCCAGGCTGTAATGGAGATAAATATTGGCAAGAACCGGTGATACGATCCCTCCCTGGGGCGTTCCCATATCACTAGCCTCAACCACTCCATCACTCATTACCCCGGCCTTGAGAAACCGAACAATGTAGCGCAGCACCCGCTTGTCCGCTATACGATGTTCCAAAAACTTCATCATCCATTCGTGCTCAACGTTGTCAAAGAACCCTTTGATATCTGCATCCACGATATGGTTGACTGCGTTTCTTTCCACCGTCTGGCTCAGCGCCCGCAACGCATCATGACATCCCCGATTTGGCCGAAATCCATACGAGTCTTCTATAAAATCCGCCTCGTATATTGCCGTAAGTATCCGGGTCAGCCCGGCTTGCACCAGTTTGTCCTCAAGGGCCGGTATGCCCAGTGGCCGTTTCTTGTTGCTTCCCGGCTTGGGAATCAGCACCTTGCGCACCGGCTGGGGAATATAGGACATTGTGTGAAGCCTCCTGGCCAGTTCTTCCAGGTTTTGCTCCAGATTTGCCCCGTATTCCTGCTTTGTTACCCGATCAATTCCGGCAGCTGCATCTTTTTGCAGTTGCTCGAAACTCTCCCATAGCAGATCCTTGTTCATCAGATGAAATAAACTGGTGAACCTGCATTGCGGATCTTTTCGAGCTTTGTCCGCTATGCGTTGCAGTTTTGTTCCCACCGCTTCATTATTTCTGGGCATAATCGATGTATCCCTGCAACA
>JAGYOX010000293.1 GCA_018399235.1 Desulfobacterales bacterium
ACACTTCACGGACTTGCAATCAGACGCATTTGCTTCTGTGGCTTCGGCCTTGAAGGCGACTTCCACATGCTTACCTGTATACGGGGTGTCGGTAACGGGAACTTTTCCAGAAGAAGAGTAAACTTCTCCCAATTCATACAGCCCCGCTTCCCTCTCCGGTTTAGCCATTTAAAGAGGCTCCTTCGAACCTCATAGGCGTATCGGCTTATACCTTGTGAATTGTCCGTCACTCCATAATAAGCATAGTGACCCTTCATTTTCGCCGCCGCTTTCTCCATTAGCTCATGGGTCGGCATTGTCCGGTTTGCCCTGAGCCATTCCGTAAACTTCCGAATTGCTATCGTATACTTCTTTCTTGAAGTTCGGCGCTTCATCCGAAAGCGTTTGCCGTCCCGTGTCCGGCTGCAGTAATGCGTGAATCCCAAAAAATTAAAGGTGTCTGGCTTCCCGCCGTTTCTCTTTGCTTTTATCCCGGCAATCGGCCCAAACTTGATAATCTTGGTCTTCTCAGGGGATAACTCAAGTCCAAAACTGGCTAATCGAGCCTCCAATTCCTGACGGAACCTTATGGCATCGTCTTCTTGTTGGAAGCATGTTACAAAATCATCCGCATAGCGGATGAGTCTGGCGTAGCCAGTACATGACTTGCTGAATACCCTTTCAAACCACAGATCCAAGCTATAATGGAGATAGATATTGGCAAGTACCGGTGATATGATCCCTCCCTGAGGCGTTCCCATATCACTTTCCTCAACCTCTCCATCACTCATTGCCCCGGCCTTCAGAAAACGAACAATGTAGCGCAGCACCCGCTTGTCCGCTATACGATGTTCCAGAAACTTCATCATCCATTCATGCTCAACGTTGTCAAAAAACCCTTTGATATCCGCATCCACGATATGGTTGACTGCGTTTCCTTCCACCGCCTGGCTCAGCGCCCGCAGCGCATCATGACATCCCCGGTTTGGCCGAAATCCATACGAGTCTTCTATAAAGTCCGCTTCGTATATGGCCATAAGTATCCGGGTCAGTCCAGCTTGCACCAGTTTGTCCTCAAGGGCCGGTATGCCCAGGGGCCTTTTCTTCCTGCTTGCTGGCTTGGGAATCAGAACCTTGCGCACCGGTTGGGGAATATAGGACATTGTGTGGAGCTTTCTGATCAATTCTTCCAGGTTCTGCTCCAGATTTGCCCCGTATTCCTCCTTTGTTACCCGATCAATTCCGGCAGCTGCATCTTTTCGCAGTTTCTCGAAACTTTCCCCTAACAGATCCTTGTTCATCAGATGAAATAAACTGGTGAACCTGCATTGCGGATCTTTACGGGCTTTGTCCGCTATGCGTTGCAGTTTTGTTTCCACCGCTTCATTATTTCTGGGCATAATCGATGTATCCCTGCAACA
>JAGYOX010000294.1 GCA_018399235.1 Desulfobacterales bacterium
GTGGCAGGGAACTTGCTTAGACGTTCGCCGCAGCATCCCAAAATCGCATTTCCACCATCTTGTAAACCCCAGTAATGGCCATTAGGGTCGACCCAATTAAAGTCATCCGAAGTACAAAAAATCGTATATTCGTCTTCGGGAGAAATGTCCCCAGACCATTTGTTTTTTTGAGGTCTATGGCCACGGTGAGCATATACTGACAAGTAATTCTTTCCACTATTTGTCGGTCCGAAAAGTATTCCTGCCTCTGTAGGGGCACCTATATTACACATCTGATATCCATTGCCCTTCTTAATAATATTAGGTTCTATAAGATCGAAGCCTATCGCCGCCGGTCACCAGCGGCAAAAGCCGTCAGCCACTTGACCGAGGCCGAAGCCTAAAATTGCGACACCTTAAAAAGCCGCGAGCTTTTGCCGTCTGGTTCACTGGCTTTAGTGCAGAGCATTACCGGCGTATTTTTGAATGCCCCGGTTATGCTTTGACGCTCGCTGATGAAGACAAAAGTCAGAAGCCATGGTATCTCTGTCAAGCAATCTTGTTATTAAACGGAAGTTGAAATTTTTCATTTTAACGATCGATTGGAGGAGCTTTTTTCTTGACATTCAGAGGCCATATAGATGTTCGGCTATGCTATAATCTTCTCGTGTCATTGAAAATTTCCTTAACAACGCTACTTTTTCTTTACTATCTTTATTGCGATTGCGGGGATGCTCTGCTTTTTTAATTACCGAATCCAAACACTTTGATATGAAATCATCATCTGCCAAATCACCATTTCCAGTTAAAAGTAGTGCTGATAAAAAGCAGTGGTCTGCTGAACCCCCGGCTTTCCATGAATAATTTTTTCGAGATTGCCAATCGAGTACTATTTCACGAACAAGAGCATGTGCAACTTTTATTGGATATACTTCCGCAATGCACTCAAGTAATTCCATTGCGCTATGAGGGTGATCATTCCAAAACTCTTTTGCTTTAGGACAAACAAAATCACGTTCAGCTGCAATTAATTCTATATCGTTTGTTTTTTCAATCTTACAAATTGATTCCCAAATCTCCGATGACATTTTTCCCACCTTTCTCCATAATACTTGTGGCCGACGGGCTGGTCAGGGGCGGCGCGCTTTTTGCCGTCCCCTGCACCAGCTAGGTTGGCTCAAAGCTCGTATTTTCAACTTTTTTTCAAGATGGCTAAATTGATTAAACCTTTTTTGAGTCATTCTCTTGCGCAATCATCAATAAGTCCATCAGCAATCCATTTTACATATGTTGGATATTCATTTTTGCTTGTATAAATGCAGACACGTTCCTTAGCCCTCGTTAGGGCTACAA
>JAGYOX010000295.1 GCA_018399235.1 Desulfobacterales bacterium
TTCTTCCTGGAGATAGGCTCTTTCGGTTTCGAGCTGGTCTTTGAGCTTGCTGACTTCAAAAAGCGCGTCCTCGGCCTCCTGCCTGTTTTTTTCCGCAGTCTGCGTGGCCGTGTTGAGGTCGGCCGTTCTTTGTTCAACAATTTTTTCGAGGTGCCTTTTGTAATATTCACGCTCGGTCACATCTTCTATTGCCAGCAGAATCCATTGCGTCTGATTGTCCTCGCCATGGATCCGCCTGGCATTCAGATGCATAATTTTTCTGCCGAGGGCCGCAAAGTCATGTTCGACTTCAAAGTCATGAAAACTGGTATTTTGGGGCAGAATCTCTTCAAGCAGTTCCCTGAGCTTTGGGATATCCCATTGCCGGCTGCCCAGTTCGTATATCAGGATGCCCTCTGTTTCATCTGGGCTGACACCAAAGGTGTGGTAAAAGGCGTCATTGGCTGTTACCACTTTCAGATCCGGATCAAGCACCACCAGAGGCTCTCGGATCGAACCCAGGGTGTTTTTGAAAATTTCCAGAAATTTTTTTTGCATTTGCCGACACGCCGACACTACGCTCATCTCATTAAAATCAATATCTTAAATAATAACATAAAATCGGGCCGGCATCAATGTTTTGTCACATGCCCGCATGCAGCGGCAAAAAATAATAAGGGCGGATCGTTATTTCTATGTCTTTCCCTTTGCAGCGGAAACTGGCGGCAGAAAGCGACGGCGGGCCGGGCAGATTTTTTTTTGCCTTAACAAATATATCGTTCACATATTCTGCGATAATGATAGCCGTGGATTGACAGCATTATGGCCACTGGCATTAGTCTGGGCTTGCGGATTATTGTCCAGAGCATCAGATGCCAGTAACAAAAACGCTCTTTTCATTTTTTTTCTTACGGCATTGACCGTTTCCATATTCATTGGTGGTGTGATTTATTGCCTTGATTTTTAATAGAATCGGCTAAAAAGGCATTTGCGGGCCAGTCATTCACAGGCCTGAAAAAAAAGACCACATTTAGCCGGCGGTCATATGTGACCTTTTTTCGGAGTTTCTATGTGTACGGCTGGAAATAGATTTCCGTTTTTATAATTTTCAATAAGATGGCATGACCACAGGGGTTTGCTCCTGTCCAACGGTATGGTCATCAAATCACTGGCCATTCGTTGAAGCGTCTTCTGTTTTACAGGGTTCAGGGTTCTTAATGCTGAATTTATCCAGGTCTGCGTCTGTGCGCATCGGGGCGGTCAGAGTCACCGTTGTACCGCGATTCGGTGCACTTTCGATTGCGAATGTCCCGTTTATCAGTGCCAG
>JAGYOX010000296.1 GCA_018399235.1 Desulfobacterales bacterium
AACGTGAATGGCGTTTTTACCTCGACGATATGATCGGTTTTGCTGAAAAAGTCCTGTCCTACACCGAAGGCCTTGATCAAGCAGGTTTCGAGGTGAGCGGGATGACATATGACGCCACTCTGCGCAACTTACGACAAATCCGGGGACAGTTTACTGATTTTTCCATTATGAATAAGTATGCCGTCCTTGGATTTTCGAAATATTACTTGGTAAATATTTTATCCCGATGCCATGCCAAATTTTTCTGACCCGGCCAGAAGGTTTCGCCCTCCGGTTTAAAAATGACCCTGTCAGATAATGTAAAAATGTGACCGGGGTAATTGTTCTCGGTTGCCACTCGCTTTGAAACCAGAACTTCGTAATCGCTGCCCACGCTCATTAGCCCCTCATCAAACGACCAGTGGCAAAGCCGGCATAGGGACATGCCATTTGTCGGGCTGTCATCATGGGATTCGCTCCAGGGTTTGATATGGGCGGCCTCGACCACCGTATGCCCCTCGGGGGTCATCATCCGAATGCCGCAAAGGGCGCATCGGTGCTCATACAGTCTGACAATAGCCTTTCGAAACCCCTGATCCCTGATTTTTATGTTCTGGGTGACTTCATCGGCGGCTTTAAATAAACTCGGCTTTTCAGAAACTTTTAAAAGTTCCTGACTGTATTCATAGGATTTGATATTGACAATGCCGCACTCGGCAACTGCCTGCCTGATTGCTTCTGAGAAATAATGATTGATGATTGCAGCCCTTAACTGCTCTCTCGAACCCGGCTGGCTGAAGAGGAAAAACAGCTCATTATCCAGTCTTGCCCCGATGCAGACTTGGCGGAGCTTTTTCATGGAGGTGATGGATTCAATATTGATTTTGCCGTTAAATTCAGGGTTGGGAATCAGTTGCAGAATGCCGTCATTCTGAAGCCTGGGAAAGGGATAGGCCATAGTGCTCCTGGTGCCAATCGGCATGATGACCTGCCAGTAATGATTAAATGTGTCCACAAGATCAAAAGCGGGCTCGATGAAATTTTCTGTAATGAACCCCTGGGCAAAGTGATCCATGATTGCAAGCAGGAGAAACGGCTTATGCGGCGCCTGATGGCAAGTTTGGGAAGTCCATCTCTTGCGATTTTTATCGGTCCGCAGGCGGGTGAGCCTCAAGCTCATTTTTTCAATTGCAGAATGCTTCATATTCATCCAGTAAATAATAATAACCGTTCAGTTGCAGCACATACCCCCGCCAAAAGTCTTTTGAATTCA
>JAGYOX010000297.1 GCA_018399235.1 Desulfobacterales bacterium
CGCCTTGATCTTGAACTTTTTACTTTGCCATCCCAAAATCGACTTTTTACGAGATTGTCAATTATGGATTTAAAAAAATTTACTTTATCATACAGATTCGTCCTTTAAAAATCAACCGCCCTGACATGGATGTCGGTGAAAGTCCGACAAAAAAAAAGATTGATCTGGAGCAAAGATCGGTCACTTTGATATTTTAATTGTTTTTAGATAAAAAATTCATCATATTTGTTGGAAAGACTATAAAAGGAGCGGTTTTTTATGAGAAGAAAAGTTTTAATCGCCGTGGATCAGTCAATTCATGCGAAACAGGCCATGAAGTATGCCGCCAGGATTGGCGGCTTAATTGATGATATTGATTTCGTGCTGTTTCATGTACAGCCCATGATTTCACAGTATCTTATTGAAGAATCCCTCACTAAGCCAAAGACCAGGGCCCAACTGGAAAAGATAAACAAAAAGAACCGCGAGGCGGCGCTTGCGCTTCTGGAAAACTGCAAAACGCATTTAACGCAAATGGACATCGATGCCGGGTCTATTGAATTAAAGACGGCCCCACGGGATACGGGGGTTGCCGATGATATCCTTAACATGGTGGAAGCCGGCACTTATGATGCCGTCTTAATCGGACGGCGCGGCATATCATCGCTTCAAGAATTATTCGTCGGCAGTGTGACGACCAATCTGATCTCCCATTCAAGACAAATACCTGTGTGGCTGGTTGACGGGGAGGTTGGCTCGGACAACCTGCTGATTGCCGTGGACGGATCGGTGAATTCCCTTCGGGCCGTTGACCATGCCGCTTTTATGTTATCGAGCAACCCTCGGATAAGGTTTGAGTTGTTGCACGTTCCGCCCAGGCTCGGTGATTTTTGCGAAATTGATATCAGCGATATTGATGCGGAGGGCCTCAGGCAGTCCATTAACAGCGCCAACCAGAGATGTATTACGGATTTTCAGGCCCAGGCATTTAATATATTGAAGGAAGCCGGCATTAGTGATGATCAAATTAATTTCCGACAAATGGAGAAACGGCTGTCCCCGTCAAAAGCGATTGTTGAAGAAATTCATAAGAAAGACTTTGGAACCCTGGTGATCGGCAAACAGGGCATGAGCGCCAGTAAATACATGGG
>JAGYOX010000298.1 GCA_018399235.1 Desulfobacterales bacterium
TCCCATTGCCACCCTGGATGAGCGCTTGATGGATGCCGCCAAACAGAATGATGTGATGATTATGTGAAAAACATCCGTTTGTTGAAACGCCATCTGCAAGGGGGTCAAACATTGAATTGTGAATGAAAAAGTTCACGGTTTAATCAATGTAGTGGAAGGCTTCAGCCTTCCAAGGGTTCACCGTTCAGGGGCCGGCGATAAATTTTTTGACAGGGAAAAATTTACTTCATATAATGAGTTAAAAGAATCAGGAGATGAATCATGCAGCAAGTCACCATACGCGGCCTGGATCCGAAGGTCGAGAAGGAAATAAGAAGGATTGCCGGAGAGCGCGGGCAATCCATCAATCAAGTGATCAAAGAGATTGTTCATAAGGAGTTTAAGGGCTGCACGGCACCGGCGGAATCTTTAAAAGAGCTGGCAGGCGGGTGGAGCCGAGATGAGGCGGCTGATTTTGAACGTGCCATTCAATCCTGTGAGCAAATAGATGAAGACATGTGGAAATGAAACTTATTTTGGATACAAACGCCTATGTGGCGTTTAAGCTGGGCTATACGGAGGTGACGGAATATCTTGTCCAGGCGCATTCGATATTTATTTCCCCTGTTATGCTGGGTGAACTCATGTTTGGCTTCCGGGCAGGAGGTAGGTTTGACAAAAATATGGCGGAACTGAATCATTTTCTGGCCCACCCCGTAGTTGAAGTCCTCCAGCTGACTGAAATTACATCGGACAGATATGGAAGAATTGCTGCAGGGCTAAAAAAGAAGGGGACTCCGACCCAGGCTTTATAGGTGGCAAACCTTGAATTGTGATGGCTTCGTAAAAAGCATCAAATATAAATACAAATCTCAAATTACAAATCACAAATTACAAACAAGCACCAAAATCTCAAACAAGGGCAGCGGGTGGAGAGGTTTTGTGTTGAAAATTGGTGCTTGGAATTTGGGATGTGCTTGATATTGGGGTGGATAATTATAATTTGACATAATAAGCTAAACATGATAT
>JAGYOX010000299.1 GCA_018399235.1 Desulfobacterales bacterium
ATAATTAAGACTTTAAAAGTAAGTAGGAGGGGATTTCGGCTATCCAAATAATGCTTGACATATTTGACTAATATTAAATAAAATAAGTACTATATACTTAACCGAAGGGAATAAATCGACCGGAATCCTGCATATTTTTCTTAACTGAACAGCCTATTTTTACGATACCTTCGGGTTCATTTCCTTTTTTGCACTTTTTGGTTCAACCTTTTTAACCATTGGCGGTCAAGGATGAAATGTCCAAAGTGCAGCAGTATAATCCCCGAGAAAGCAAAATTCTGCAATCAATGCGGCCATAAACTGGAGATCGCATGTCCGTCATGCGGCACCAAAAACCCGGCGAATAGTAAGTTCTGCATAGAGTGCGGGAACCAATTGGCCGCCCTTCCTGGGTTTCCAACGCATAAACCCGCCTTTTCCGAAAAGCTTGAAAAAATTCAGCGCTACCTGCCCCAGGGGCTGACGGAGAAGATCCTCTCCCAGAAAAACAAGATCGAGGGCGAGCGCAAACAGGTCACGGTCATGTTCTGCGACATGGCGGGGTTTACCGAGCTTTCGGAAAAAATTGGCCCTGAAGACGCCTATTCGGTAATGGACCGGGTCTATGAAATCCTCATCCACAAGGTCCACGAGTTTGAGGGCACGGTCAATGAGATGACAGGCGACGGGGTCCTGGCCCTGTTCGGCGCGCCGATTTCCATAGAGGACGCCCCGCAGCGAGCCATCCGTGTGGCCATGGCGATTCACCGGGAGATGACCAGGTTCAATGTCGGTTTGAAAAAGGAGCAGCCAGACCTGCCGGCGCTTAAAATGCGGGTGGGCATCCATACCGGGCCCGTGGTTGTGGGCACCCTGGGCAATGACCTGCGGGTTGAGTTCAAGGCGGTGGGCGATACGGTGAACCTGGCCTCAAGGCTGGAGAATATGGCGGAGCCCGGGGCTACATACGTTACCGGCGATACTTTCAGGTTGACCGAAGGGCTCTTTCGGTTCGAGGCCTT
>JAGYOX010000003.1 GCA_018399235.1 Desulfobacterales bacterium
TGGACACCATGAATATTTAATCGTCGATAAAAAATAAATTGATATGATGTCCCCCGATTTTCCCCCGATTTAAAGCCAGCCCTCGCGGATCATCCCCTTCAGCACCCGGAATCCGTCTGTTCGGTTTTTGGGATGGATTTTCTGAAACTCCCGGTGATGGGAGTTGGCCATGCGGGCGCTGGCGATGCGTCCGAACCGGTCGGCAAGGTAAAAATAGACGCCCAGCACCCGCGTTTTATCCGGATTGCAGACGATTTCGGCCATAAATGCGTAGTCGGTGGCCAGGTCGATTTGGTCGAGGACCCTTTTGTAATACCGGGCGTTCAGCCGAATTCGTTTGGTCTCCGTAGTCGCGTAGTAGGCGGGCATTTTTATCTCTTCGGCGGCGATAATCGGATCGGCCAGATGGCTGGCGCGCAGAAATTCGACCAACCATTCGGCCAACTCCGTATCATGATCCACTTGGTTGCCGGCTATCACATGGATGGGGAAAACGGTTACCGAAAAAGGCCCGGTCCGGGTCTCAAACCGGCGGCGGGCCTCATCTGAGACGACCCGGTCGCAGCCGGCGGCAGCCACTAGAAAAATTAGAAAGGCGGTAAATACAATCGACCGGTATTTTTGGCGGAAACCAACGAACCGCTGGGGCTTACAGGTAGCGGTACACATCTTCCAGGCCCAATCCGCAGGCCAGCATCATGACCTGGACATGGTAGAGCAGTTGGGACAGTTCCTCGGCCGTTCTCTCGGTTGATTCGTATTCTGCGGCCATCCACGCCTCGCCAGCCTCTTCCAGAAGCTTTTTGCCGATGGCGTGTTTTCCCTCCCGAACAAGGCGCACGGTGCCGGACGCCGGGTCATCCTTCCGGATCTTCTCTGAAAGTTCATCAAACAGTTCATCAAATCGTTTCATTACGCTTGCGATTTTTAATCCTCCAATCAATAATGCGCGTCCGCATACTCCACCCATCCGCCGGCCTCAATCAGGGCCCGGTCAAAATCGGATATGCTAAACGAAAACTCTGCGGTTTCTCCGTCTGCGGAAACCTTGAAGCGGTTTGCCGCCAAATCGGTCGAAATGGCCGTCTCCTTTTCGGAAAACTCAGCGAACAAGCGATTGATGGCCTCTTTTTCAAGCTCAACCGCCATCATACCGCAGTTATACATATTCTGGCGGAAAATCCGGGCAAAACTCTCGGCAATCACCAGATCGATGCCGTTGACCTCCAGCGCCCAGGGCGCATGCTCCCTGGAGGAGCCGCAACCGAAGTTGGAGCGGGTGATGATAACGGATGTTCCTTGGATATCCCGCTCCGGGTTGAACCCGTCAAGGTTCAAATCTTCCAGCAGATGCGGTTTTAATGCCTCTTTAGTGATTTCCGTGAGATACCTGGCCGGGATGATCTCATCCGTATTGATGTCCGAGCGGTCCAGAAACAGCACCCTTCCAGAAAAATCAGTCATTTTCACGTTCCTTAGCCATTATATAGGGTTGAGTTGGTAATTTTGCCGGCAATCGCGGTTGCCGCCGCAGTGGCCGGGCTCACAAGATGGACCATGCCGCCCTTGCCCATCCGGCCGCTGAAATTACGATTGGTAGTGGATGCACAAACTTCGCCCTCGGCCAGCACCCCGTTGCTCATGCCGAGGCAGGCCCCGCAGGTGGGGTTGGTGACGCAGAATCCCGCATCCATAAATATCTTGATAATCCCCTCGTCCAATGCCTGCTGATAGACGCCCGGCGTCGCCGGGGAAACGATGCCGCGCACGCTGTCGCTGATCCGCCGGCCCTTAAGCACCTCGGCCGCTGCCCGCAGGTCCTCGATGCGACCGTTGGTGCAGGAGCCGATGTACACCTGGTCAACCGGCGTTCCCGCCATTTCGGCAACAGGTTTCACGTTTTCCGGCTTGTACCCATAGGTCGCCATGGGCGAAAGCCTGGCCGCATCAAAAGTGATGGTATCCTCATAGACCGCGTCCGAATCCGGCAGGTATTGCTGATAGGCTTCCAGCGCCGCATCTTCGGATAAAAATTCATCCCGGATGTGCGGCCAGAGGTATGCCACGGTCGTACGGTCCGGATAAAAAATGCCGCACGTCGCGCCCGCCTCCACCGCCATGTTGGAGATGGTCATCCGGGCCTCCATGCTCATATTCTCGATAACCGGCCCGGTAAACTCAATGACCCGGTTGGTGGCCCCGTTTACCCCGATCTTTCCGATAATGGACAGGATGACATCCTTGGCGTATACGCCGGCCGGCAGATCGCCGGTCACTTTGATCTTGATGGTATCGGGATGCTTGAAGGCGCATACTCCTTTTAATATCCCTACCTCGAGATCCGTGGTGCCCACGCCCGCGGCAAACGCACCGAACGCCCCGTGCGTGCAGGTATGCGAATCGCCCATGATAATCGTATATCCCGGGCGCACAAACCCTTTTTCAGGAAACAGGGCATGACAGACCCCGTTTCTGCCGATATCAAAAAAATCGGGGATATCATGCCGCCGGGCCCAGTCCCGTAGGATCTTGCCCTGAAGGGCGGTCTTTGAATCCTTGGCCGGCGTGACATGGTCAATCACCGCCTTTATTTTGGCCGGATCATACACCCGGTCCTTCCCCCGGCGGACCAGGTCGTTGATGGCCACCGGTGTTGTAATTTCGTGGCAGAAAACCGCATCCAGCCGGAGCACGCAAATATCGCCCGCCGGGTTGTCCACAAAATGCGCATCAAATATTTTTTCCGCAACCGTTTTTCCCATTTGTTCTCCTCTTACATCATTTACCCCGATTTAACCACCAAAACCGATGTATTCCCAAGGGAGCGAATCAGCTTAACGCTTATATCGCCCAGTACGAACTCCTCTGACTTGGACATCTCTTTGCGGCCAATTATCACGATATCAAATTCTCCTTTATTGAAATAATCAATGATGCCTTCTGTAACCGAAGGATAGGGATCCGTCACAAGGCTGATTTCTATGTTTTCCGGTGCGACCCCCTTTTCCTCAACCAGCCGGTTTTTGGCATCCTCAAGAAGCGATCGGAATCTTTCGGGCTGCTCCTCCATGAATTTCTTCCCCATGAGTTCCTCACCGGACGGGGGTTTGCGAAACACATGAAGCAGGGTAAATATTGTCGAATTCGGATCAAGAGGAAATTTCTGGACAATAAAATCAAGAAGGCCTCTTGAGCTAACAGAGTCATTTAAAGGGACGAGTATGGATGTCTGCAAGGCTATCCCTCCTTGTTTAAGCTGGCAACCGCCTGGCACAGGTCCTCAAGAAGCTCACCCGTGTTCTCGTAAAAAATTTCCGATTTCCTGGAAAAATGCAGCAGAATATTGTTCAACGCATCCGGAACATATGGGAAAACCTTTTTAAGGTTCATCAACCGGCTTTTATCCAAAATGGAAAAATCGCCGGTATCGAGCCTGTCCAACAGATCCTTGTACCTGTCTATATCTGAAGCGATCATATATATGTCATAAAATCCCATTCCCGCGCCATAGAGCAAAATATTGCCCATTCCGCAAAGGTCCAGACTGAACGGGTTTTCCGGTGCATGATAATCATAGTCAAAATCGATCCATACGTAGTTGCCGGTACCCGCCTCCTCGATAATGTGGTCATTCCGGATATCCCCGTGTCTGAATCCCAGGGAATGCAGTTTTTCTATGGCCTCAAAGGATCGGGCCAATTTTTTTAGAATTTCCGGGAAACGCCCAAAAAAATATTTCTCATGGTCCATGTACAGAGCATTGATTTTGGCGTAAAAATTTGTACCCCGTACCCTGTCCAGCACACGGATGTTGTTTCCTTTTTCATCATGAAAGGCCTCACCCTGCATAAAATAGGGGTCGTTCTTCATCCGCTCTAAAATCGCCCCCTCTTTATCCGGATCACGGAAACATTTAATTTTAACGCCGCCCAAAGAAGTCTGAAAGCTCTCAAAAAACGCAAGCTTGATGATCTTGTGCTCACCGGTCTCCGTATCCACGGCCCGTTTGACCCAGTATTTCGGGTCTTCCATGCCGAAGCGCTGCTCCTTTTCGTACCCGGTGATCCGGTATGTTCTGCCGCCGACAAGAATTTCGACGCCGCAATCAAGGGCAAAAAAATCCGTGGTATCCGTTATCGGCCCTTGATTCATACCGGCTCAAGCCTTAAACATACGGGAAGGCAGGCTGTCTATGGCCATTTTGATTTGATCCACAAAGTTTTTCAGCCCATTGTTTTCAATCACCACGGCCAACTGGTTGCCAAGCACGCACAGAGAATCAATATCCTCATCATTGATGGCCAGCTTCTCCGTGTGATATATGCGGATCACGCCTATGGTGTCGCCTTTATAGTTTATGGGAATAGCCAGCAAAGATACGAGCCCCTCCTTTTTCGCCGCTTCCGGATACTGCACCCGGCTGTCTTTTTGCAAGTCCTGAACCAGCGCGACCTCGCCGGTGTCCAGGCTGCAATATTTGGTATCCACAAAAACCGGGCCCTTGTTGAGATACTCATGGCTGATCCCGTGGCTGCTGACCCGGAAAAACTGGCCCTCGGTTTCATCAAGGATCATTATGCTTGCGCCCTTGACCTTAAACGTTCGACAGATGCCTTCCACCAGATGCTGGACCAAAAGGTTGAAATCGTCATAGGTGGCAATCGCATGACTGATGGCCTTAAACTGTTTGAGATAAAATTTTCTCTTAGCTTCTTGGGTCATAATTCTCTCCTCAGCCTGGGGCCGGTTTAGGGTGTAACACGCAACAACGCCGAATCGACCACGGCCCTTTTAACGTCTTTTTTTTCATCGAAGCTTGAAGCTTTTTTAAAAAATCCGACCGACTGATCTCCTCCCCGCCCATCCATAACAGATGTTCTGTGGTCAACTGGCAGTCAATCATATCAAATCCATGTTTTTGGAGAAACACACACAAGTCAACCAGCGCCACTTTGGAGGCATTGCTCACCTCCGAAAACATGGATTCCCCGAAAAAACATCCGCCAAGGGACACGCCATAAAGCCCGCCCACCAATGCCCCGTTTTGCCAGGTTTCCACCGAATGGGCGTAACCGCCGCCAAACAACCGGCAATAGGCTTCGATCATGGCATCCGTGATCCAGGTGCCTTCCCCGCTTTCAATACGAATACGGGCGCAGCGATCAATCACCCGTTCAAACGCCGTATCACTGGTCACGGTAAATACGCCCTGCCTGATCGTCCGCTGAAGCCGCTTGGGCACGTGAATATGGGAGGGATATAAAACAAGGCGGGGATCCGGAGACCACCACAAAATGGGATCACGATCGGAAAACCAGGGAAAAATCCCCATTTGATAGGCCAGCAGGAGCCGCTCGGTGCTTAAATCGCCCCCTACTGCCAGCAGGCCTTCCTGACCGGCAAAATGGGGGGGCGGAAATGACACCCTATCTGACAGGCGGAAAATCGGCATAATTCATTTTTTGCGAGGCCATTATGAGTAAGAAAATATCAGCCTGTCATCCTTCAGCTTGACAAAGACCTCGCCGCCTTTTACCAGGTTGCCGAAAAGGATCTGATCGGTCAGTACATCTTTTATTTCCTTCTGCATGACCCGATCCAGGGGTCGTGCGCCAAAATGCGGATCATAGCCCTTTTTGGCCAGCCATCGCCGGGCGGCATCGGAAAGCCTGAGCTTTACTTTTTTAGTATCCAGCTGCGGCTGCATTTCATCAATAAACTTGTCCACCACCTTGACCATGATATCAAGGTTCAATGCGTTGAATGAAATGATATCATCCAGACGGTTTCTGAATTCCGGGCTGAAAAACTGTTCCACGGCCCGCTTGCCCTTGCTAGCCGGATCAGTGTTGGTATCACTGCTGAAGCCGATGGACGTACTGGCCATTTCTCTGGCCCCGGCGTTGGATGTCATGATCAGAATGACGTTTCGAAAATCAGCGGTTTTTCCGTTGTTATCCGTTAACGCCGCGTGGTCCATGACCTGCAGCAGGATATTGTACATGTCAATGTGCGCCTTTTCGATTTCATCCAAAAGCAGGACGCTGTATGGATTTTTACGGATCTGATCGGTCAGCAGCCCCCCCTGGTCGAACCCGATATAGCCGGGCGGGGCACCGATCAGCCGCGCTACAGCATGTTTCTCCATGTACTCACTCATATCAAACCGAAGAAACTGGATGCCCATCTGATAAGAAATCTGGCGGGCTACTTCCGTCTTTCCCACGCCTGTGGGACCGGTAAAAAGAAAAGAGCCGATGGGCCGCTCCGGAGCCGAAAGCCCGGCACGCGATCGCTTAATGGCCTTAACCAGGGATTCAATCGCGGTATCCTGACCGAAAATTTTGGCCTTCAGCCGCTCGGCCAGATTCTCCAAACTGCTGCGGTCCGATGAGGTAACGCTTTCCGTTGGGATTCGGGCCATCTTGGAAATCACTTTTTCGATGTCCGATGGCTGAACCCGTTTCCGGTTGGCCCCGCCGGTCAGACGAAGCAAAACCCCTGCCTCATCAATCACGTCAATGGCCTTGTCCGGCAGGTAACGCTCATTCATATACTTGGCGGATAGTTCCGCCGCCGACTTCAGAGACTTCTCCGTATACTCAATCTGGTGGTGGTCCTCGTAATATCGTTTCAGGCCCTTCAAGATCTTCACCGAGTCCGCAGTGGAAGGCTCGGCGATTTCGATCTTCTCAAAACGACGGGAAAACGCCCGATCCTTTTCAAAAAAGTTCTTGAACTCTTCATAGGTGGTTGAGCCGATACACCGAATCTCGCCGGTAGCAAGGGCCGGCTTAAGGATATTGGAGGCGTCCATGGAGCCGCTGCTTGTCGCCCCGGCACCCACAATAGTGTGAATTTCGTCGATAAAAAGGATCGCATGGGTTTTCTTCTGCAAGGATGCGATCACCGACTTTAACCGCTGCTCAAAATCCCCCCGATATTTGGTGCCGGCCAGCAATGCCCCCAGATCCAGGGAATAAATCCTTGCATCAGCCAATAATTCCGGCATCTCGCCTTCGGCGATGCGCTGCGCCAGCCCTTCGGCCATGGCGGTTTTACCGACGCCGGGATCGCCAACGAAAACCGGATTGTTTTTACGCCGGCGGCAAAGCACCTGAACGGTTCGCTCCATTTCGATTTCACGTCCGATCAGGGGATCTAGCTTGCCTTTTTGGGCCCGATCCACCAGGTCAATGGTAAAAGCCTCCAGCGGATCGGTTTTTTTCTTGCCCTTTTTCTCGGTGACGACACCGCCTTCGGGGCCTTCCCCCTCTTTAAAGTGCTCACCCCGAATGCCATGGGATATCACATTCAATACATCCAGACGGGTAATCCCCTCAGCGGCCATGAAATAGGCGGCATGGGAATTTTTCTCTTCCAGAATGGAGGCCAGAATATCCCCAATATATACGGAATCCTTTTCAGCGGACCGGGCATGATTGACCGCCCGCTGAATCACCCGCTGAAACCGCATGGTCTGTTGAAGTACATACTCCTGATCATCGGGCACCCGATCCATTTTTTCATTGAAAAACCGCTCCAGTTCATTTTGAATGTTTTCAATATTGCCGCCGCAGCTTTCAATGATTTCAATGCCGCCGCTGTCGTGAACGATGGCATAAAGAATATGTTCCACACAGACATACTCATGGCGTCTTTTGCGGGCTTCTTTAACCGCATAGCTCAATATTGCGCTAAGACCCTTACTGATCATATCTGCTACACCTTCTCCATCGTGCTTTTCAACGGAAACCCCCGTTCTTTTGCCATCTGATGCACCATTTCCACCTTGGTCTCCGCCACTTCATAGGTATACATGCCACACACGCCTGTACCGTTGCGATGAACATTCAGCATAATACGGGTGGCTTCTTCAAGCGATTTATTGAATATATGCATCAAAAGTTCCACAACAAACTCCATTGTGGTATAGTCATCGTTGTGAAGCAGCACCCGGTACATGGGTGGTTCCTTGACCTCTTGGTCGGTCTCGGAAATTACTTCTTCTTCTGTCTCCGGGTCGTACCCGGTCATAGTATACCTCCCGGTGACATTTATCTGTATAAAAATGGTTCATAAAAAATATAAACACGTTTTTAAATTATGCCATTGCCTTATATTCTATTATAAAGAATCCGAGCAGGAATTCAAGCCCATTTGAAAACCCTTCGGTATAAACGGGAAAACAACGGATGATGGCGTAAAAATTACAAAATCCAAGGGCTTCCACATGATTTGGGACAAAACTACCGGCCGCAGCATTTCTTGTATTTTTTCCCGCTCCCGCAAGGGCATGGATCGTTTCTGCCGACCTTCTGACCAACCCGTTTAACCGGCTTCTTCTTATGCTGACTCTCGTCGCCGTGGGAAAATGTCATCTCCTGCTCATCTGGCTGGGCTATCTCAGAAACCTGACTGGGTTCGGAGATCTGAATACGGAATAGAATCTGAAGGGTTTCCTCTTTGATCCGAGAAATCAGATCCTGAAACATTTCATAGGCTTCTTTTTTATACACCATCAACGGATCCTGCTGGGCATACCCGCGGAGCCCGATGCCCTCCTTTAGATGATCCATTGACAGGAGGTGATCCTTCCAAAGGTTATCCACTGTCTGAAGCATGACGATTCGCTCAATTTCACGGAAATCTTCGCTGCCGACGGTGGCCCGTTTTTTTTCGTAAATCCGGATGGCCTCATTCTGAATCCAATCGACCAGTTCCTCAGGCTTCAGGGCCGCCACCGAATCCGAATTGATGTTCAACCGAAAATTGAACTGCTCATATACCGCATCGCGCAACGCCTTGAGATTCCAGTCTGCAGGCGGGGTTTTTTCATCCGTATAGGTCTCAACGATATCGCCTGCCCTTTCCCCGATCATTTCTTCGATCACAGGGCGCAAGCTTTCTTTGCTAAGGGCCTGCTGGCGATGTTTATAAATCATTTCCCGCTGCTGATTCATGACATCGTCGAACTCCAGGAGCTGCTTTCGGATTTGAAAATTGTGGTCCTCCACCTTGCTCTGGGCGTTTTCTATGGCCCGGGAAATCATCCTATGCTCAATCGGCTCGCCTTCGGCCATACCCAGACGATTCATGAAGCCGGATATCCGCTCGCCCCCGAATATACGGAGCAGGTCATCCTCCAATGACAGGTAAAACCTCGAAGATCCGGGATCCCCCTGGCGTCCGGACCGGCCGCGGAGCTGGTTGTCTATCCGGCGGCTCTCATGGCGTTCGGTACCCAGAATATGCAGGCCCCCCAGCTCGACCACGCCTTCTCCAAGCTTAATATCGGTCCCGCGGCCCGCCATGTTGGTGGAAATGGTGACCGAGCGTTTCTGACCGGCGTTGGCGATAATTTCAGCCTCCGCCTCATGGTTTTTGGCATTCAAAACATTGTGCGGCACCCCCCGCTTTTTCAGCCGGCGGCTCAGCTCCTCGGACACATCAATGGATACCGTACCCACCAGCACGGGCTGGCCTTTGTTATACAGCTCAACAATTTCATCAAGGACCGCCTCGTATTTTTCCCGACGGGTCCGATAGATAACGTCCGAATGATCCATCCGGATCATGGGCTCATTGGTGGGAATCACCACCACATCCAGGTTATAGATTTTCTTGAATTCCGCAGCTTCCGTGTCCGCGGTTCCCGTCATACCGCTTAGCTTGTCATACATCCGAAAGTAGTTCTGGAACGTAATCGTGGCCAACGTCTGGTTTTCGTTTTCGATTTTAACCTTTTCCTTGGCCTCAAGCGCCTGATGCAGCCCTTCACTGAATCGGCGGCCCGGCATGAGACGGCCCGTAAATTCGTCAACAATGATCACCTCGCCTTCCTTGACGATATAATCCACATCCAGCTTGAACAGGGTATGGGCCTTCAGCGCCTGATTGACATGGTGGAGCAGATCAATGTTTTTGGTATCGTAAAGGTTGTCCACATTTAAAAGCTTCTCCGCCTTGGCCACGCCGTCTTCGGTCAACACGGCGGATTTGGCTTTTTCATCCACTGTATAGTCGGTTTCAGCCTCCAATGAAGGGATAATGCTGTTGACCTGATAATACAGGTGGGTCGATTTTTCTGCCGGCCCGGAAATGATGAGCGGGGTCCGGGCCTCGTCGATTAAAATACTATCCACCTCGTCGACAATGGCAAAATAGAGCTCGCGCTGTACCAGTGTCTCCGGATTAAACTTCATGTTGTCGCGGAGATAGTCAAACCCGAATTCATTGTTGGTGCCGTATATAACATCCGCGTTATAGGCGTCCTTGCGTTCATCATCGTCCATACCGTGCACAATAGCGCCAACGGTGAGTCCCAGAAACTTATAGATATTGCCCATCCATTCCGCATCCCGGCGGGCCAGGTAGTCGTTGACCGTGACGATATGGACCCCTTTGCCGGTGATCGCATTCAAATAGGCGGCCAGCGGCGCTACCAGGGTTTTTCCTTCACCGGTCTTCATTTCCGCGATACAGCCTTCATGCAAAACCACGCCGCCGATTAACTGCACGTCAAAATGACGCATGCCAAGGGTTCGCCAACAGGCCTCGCGTACGGTAGCGAACGCCTCGGGAAGGAGCTCATCCAGCGTTTCCCCGTCATTATAACGCGATTTTAACCGCCGGGTTTGCGCCGCCAGTTCCTCGTCGCTCATGGCCTTGATTTGCGGCTCCCATTCATTGATCCGTTCAACAATAGGATAATACTGCCGCAATATCCGTTCATTTTTGCTGCCAAATAGTTTTAGCAGAAATTTATTCGTTGCAGCGCCTATTTGCATATACTCAATTGTCCTTAACAAGAAAAATATAAGAAAAAACTACAGGCAGGCAAAAAAGGTGATCAGTGCCGGGCAACGCGTTGGGGCATATATTTTCCTGCATCCACCGGGACATCATTTAACCGGACTTCATAATGTACATGGGGACCGGTGCTTCTTCCGGTACTGCCCATTTCCCCTATAATATCGCCCTTTGTGACATTCTGGCCGCAATTAACCCGAATTTTATTCATATGACCGTAACGCGTCTTAATCCCGAATCCATGGTCTATAACCACGGTTTTTCCCATTGATCCTTTAACGCCTGCAAATAAAACTTTTCCATCCGCCGTCGCTTTTATCGGGGTTCCCTCCCGGCAGGCAATATCCACGCCGGCATGGAACTCTTTTTCGCCGGTAAACGGGGAGTGCCGATAGCCGAATTTGGATGAAACCCAGCCGCCGTCAATCGGCCGGATCGACGGTGTCGCCGCCTCAAGATTCTTTAAGGCTTTCAGCGTTTTCCATAACACCTCAAACTGATTTTTCTGATCTTCAGCCGCATCATCCAATGACTGAACGGACTGATCGATGCCGGTGATCATCTTGTCATATTCTTCGGAGGAGAGAAAATCCGCCGCCGCATCTTCCGGTATGGTTCCGCCCATGCCATAAGATTCCAGCTTCTCCCCTTCTGCCTCTTTACCGATAATTTGACGGATTTTTTGCTCATACCGGTTCAGTTTGACCAACTTCATCTGAAGGGTGTCGATTTTGGCTGTGAATTCATCGATCTGGCTATCGCGCTGATCAACGACGGATTTCAGTTCTGCAATTTGCCGCTTTAACTCCGGGGCTTTTTCCTGATCGGCAACCACTTGACCATAATGGAACAGTGCGAATCCAAAAGCCAAAATCAACGCCAGTACGGATACCCCTGCAGCATAAAGATGCCTTTTGGTTAAAAGCTTCAACCTTACAAATGAGCCGCTTGGATTATAGATAAATATGCTCAGTCGATGATTCATATGAATTTTAAGCCCGTGTTGAGTTACAAACGTAGGTAAATAATATCTCCATAAAAATCAAAATGTCAAGTATTGATGGCACTGTAAAAACTCTACTTTCGTCATGCCGGACTTGATCCGGGACGGAATGACATCGGCTTGGGGTTTCGACTTCTAAGTAACTTAACGGTTTAAGGTTTAAGGTTTAGGGTATAAGGTTAAAAAAATCAAAAGCTTAGCCATGTAGGGCGGATAAACAAAGCGCATTCGTCAATTCCTGATCGGTTTATCGAGATTTGTACAGTCAATGTAGTGGAAGGCTTTAGCCTTCCATTGGACGCGGCCTGCTGCATCGGCCGCTTCTGCGAATGACGGGCTAAAGCCCGTCTCTACATCGCATCTACCATAAAAATTACTTATAGGCTCGGTCCCGGGCCGCGGCCGGGGGGGGGTTACTTCTAAAATTAAATTATGCCGGTTAAATAAAATTCTTGCCTGTCTGGAAATTTTCTTTAATCTAGAAAACGGAATGCAATGGGTTAGCCTTGTAAAAAATAACCCCTGGCGTCTCAGCCCTTTAACGCCTTCCTTAAAGAGGTTTGAACTATGGACAGAGAAAAACGCATGCTGACCGCCATCTTGAACACCATTGATGACGGCATCTACATTATCGATAGGTCCTATACAGTGGAGTACATGAACCAGAAGATGACCGACATGCTTGAGCCCGGCGTGGGGAAAAAATGCTACGAAGTGTTGAATAATCGCAATGAAATCTGCCCATGGTGCCGGGCTGAGGAGATTTTTAAGGGCCAAAGCCTGCGCTGGGAGCTTTACGTGCCGAAAGCGGACCGGACCTTCGCGCTGACTGAAATGCCGATAAGAAATCCGGACGGCTCGGTTTCAAAGATGAGCGTCTATCGCGATATTACCTATCATAAACAGCGCGAAGCCCAGTTAAAAGCTTCTGAAGAAGACTACCGAAAGCTGTTTGAGCATGTCGGGGTGGGGGTCTATATCAGCAGCAAGGAAGGCAAATTTCTCGACGCCAATCAGACGCTTCTGGATATGCTGGACTATCCAGGCAAAGAGCAGTTCCTGAAAATGGATATTACCACGGACCTCTACGTCAGGCCGGAAGACCGGCGCCAGTTTCAGGAAATGATCGAGTGCGACGGCCGTGTCATGGACTACGAGGTGGAGTTCAAAAAACGGGACGGCACCCCCATCATTGTCTCGCTGACCAGCCATGTGCGATACGACCCGGACGGCAATGTGCTGGGATACGAAGGCATTGTCGTGGACGAAACCCAGCGCTATCAAATGGAAAAAAAGCTCCAGGAAGCGCACGATTTTATGAACAAAATTATTCAGAGCTCGCCCAACCCGATAATGGCGGCAGACCTTAAGGGCAATATCATCATCTGGAACCGGGCGGCGGAAAAAACGCTGGGCTATCCGGCGGATGAAGTGATCGGTAAAATGAATATCACCAAAATATACCCGCAAGGCGTGGCCCGGAAAATCATGAAAATGATCCGCAGTCCAGAAAATGGCGGTATCGGGATGCTCCGCGCTTTTCCCCTGCTCTATGTGCGACGCGACGGCGAAGTCATCGACGGAAATCTCTCCGCCGCCATGGTCTACGATGACAAGGGGAATGAACTCGCCACCGTGGGATCATTCGTTGATCTAAGGGAGCGCATTGAAATGGAGCAACAGCTTAGAAAGACTCAGGAGCAGCTGCTGCACTCGGAAAAACTCGCCGCCATGGGGCGGCTCACCTCCCAGCTGGCCCATGAATTAAACAACCCGATTTACGGCATTATGAATACCCTTGAATTATTAAAAACAGAGGTGCCGCCGGAAAACAAGCGCCGCAAACTTCTTGACATGTCACTTTCAGAAACCGTCCGTCTGGCCGACATGCTGAGAAAAATGCTCTCTTTTTCAAAGCCCGAGCAGGAAGAGAAAAAGGCCACGGACATTAACAAAATACTTGATGAGCTGATCATGCTCCACGAAAAGCAGCTTCAGGAAAATGACATCAAGGTTAGTTTTGAACTGGCAGAAGATCTGGAAATGATCCACGCCTCGCCCAACCAGCTGCGCCAGGTATTTTTAAATATGATTTCAAATGCCAGAGATGCCATGCCGGAGGGCGGCACCCTGACGATTTCAACCTGCAGACAGGATTCCCAAATCCGCATCAACATTGCCGACACCGGAACCGGTATCAAGGAGGAAAACATCGGCAAAATTTTCGACAGCTTTTTTACCACCAAAGACAGCATAAAAGGTGTGGGCCTGGGCCTTTCCGTCTGTTACGGGTTTATCAAGGATCATGGCGGGGACATCCAGGTGGAGAGCACGCCTGACGGCGGAACCACCTTTTCCATTACCCTTCCCCTTAACCTCTCCAAAAAATAACTATAATAAATATAAAAATTATAAAAATTTTTCATGCCTATTCTTCCTATCTTAAATATTTTCATTTAACTTAATAACTTAAAGCTATAGTGGTTTTGATTTTTTTTGCTTGACATCTTTATAAATTCTGTAATAATAGAAATAAATAAAAAAACGCCCTAAGGAGATACCCCCATGGAAGATGTGCTTACCGTCTTCAAAGCCAGCAAATATTGCAGCGTATCCCCAAAAACCATCATCAACTGGATTGAATCCGGCCTGATCAAAGCTTACAAAACGCCGGGAGGGCACCGGCGTATCAATCGCAAGGATTTGATAACCTTCCTGGAAAAACAGGGTATGCCGATACCGGAAAAAGAAACCGGGACGGGACGCATAAAAATCCTTGTGGTGGATGATGACCCCATTATCGTGGAATCGATTGTCCAGGCCCTGGAAGAAGACGAATACGACTATGAGGTCATATCCGCGGCTGATGGATTTGAAGCCGGTATCCAGGTGAGCCACTTCAAACCCGATCTCCTGATTCTCGATATTATGATGCCGGACATCAAGGGCTTTGACGTCTGCAAGAAGATCAAATCCACACCTGAAACCCGGGACACCAAAATTATTGTATTATCCGCTTACCTGGACGAAGAAAAATTCAAACAGATGAAGGAATACGGCGCTGACGCCTGCTACTCCAAACCCCTGCCCCTGCCCCAGTTAAAAGAGGAAGTCAGCAGACTTTTGGGACTCCGAGAATAACGCCGGCTTAATGCCGGCAGGGAGGCGCATCAATGAAATTAAAAGAAGCGCTTGAAAAAAAAGACTTTGTGGTTACTTCTGAATTCCAGGCCCCCCTTGAATCCGACCAGGAAAACCTCATCAAGAGCTTAAGCGCCGTGCGCGGCAGGGTAGACGGTGTATCGCTTTCTGAAGTCGAATTTGAAGGCATTGTCGGCGATACCATCCAGACCTGCGAAATTCTGAAGCAAAACCGCTTTGAGTCCATCTACCAGACCACGACCCGGGACAAAAACCGGATTCAACTAATGAAAGATCTGACACAGGCCCGTACTGCGGGGGTGGACAACCTTCTGGTATTTACCGAGGACTACCGCATCACCGGCGACAGCCTGCAGGAAATGATGTTTTTCCATGTGGACTGCGGAAAAATACAGTCCGTTCTCGAGCACATCCGGGAGGGCCGGGGCCTTGAAGGCGACGAACCGCCGGATAAAGGCGAATTCCTTCTGGGCTCCGGGGTCGAATCCAACTGGGGAAAAAACGTGCCAGATCTTGAACTACGTGAGATGGAGGAAATGACCAAAATCGGCGCCGGCTACTTTTTAACCACGCCGGTATTTGACGTGGAGCGGTTTGAAAAATTTTTAAACCGTACCAACACATTCGGGGTCCCGGTGATTGCCGAGGTCATGATCATCCGAACCGCGGGAATGGCCCAATTCCTGAACCGCCATTTAAAATCCGGGCTTGTGCCGGACTGGATCATCCAGAAGCTTGCCCGGGCCACGGATAAGGAAAAAGCCAGTATTGAACTCTTCGCCGATACGGTTAAAGGCCTGAAAGACCTTTGCCAGGGAATACATATCATCACCATCGGCGGAGAGGAAAAACTCAAGCGCTACCTTGATGCGGCAAAACTGAAATAAACGCCCTCCCCTCTTCGCAGAACCGTTGCTTCGCGTGCTGCTGTATCGCCCGTTTTCAAGGCGGCTATATTGATCCCTTAACCCAATACAGGAGGATCAATATTTTGGAAAGCATTGTACTCACCATCAACGGGAAAAAGATTTCCTGCCAGGAAGGGACCAGTGTATTCGAAGCGGCGGCAAAAAACGGCATCCACATCCCTTCCCTCTGCTATCACCCGGATTTGAAACCTTACGGCGCATGCCGGCTATGCCTGGTGGAAGACGAGAAAACAGGCCGGCTCTTTGCCTCGTGTGTAACGCCTGCTGCCCGGGATATGGTAATTCAAACAGACACCCCCCGTGTGTTGGATCATCGCCGGAATATCATCCGCCTGATGATGGCTGAGCACCCGGAATCCTGCATTGTCTGCAACAAGGGAAACCGTTGCCAGCTGCGGCGAATCGCCGCCGACCTTGGCGTAGGGGAGAATGACCTCTACCCCATGCCGAATTACAGATCGTTTGAGCAATTAAATCCCTTTATTGTTCGGGATTTAAGCAAATGCATTCTGTGCGGAAAATGCATCCGGGCGGACCATGAACTGGTCTGTACCGGGGCGATCGACTACAATCTCCGGGGATTCAGATCGCGACCGGCCACCGCCCATGAAACGCCGTTGGAACATTCGAATTGCACGTTCTGCGGCACCTGCGTATCCATCTGTCCCACTGGTGCATTAAGCCCCAAAAATGCCTGGTATGCTGGCACTCCAGAGAGACAAGCCTCTTCGATATGCGGTTTTTGCGGCATTGGGTGTGCTCTGGACATCGGCATTTCGGGGAACAAAATTGTGGAGATCAACCCCGCTGACCTTGAAGAGACGGTAAACCGGGCGACCCTCTGCGTCCGGGGCCATTTTGCCCATGACTTTTTAAATTCCCCCGACCGCCTGACAGCTCCAATGGTAAAATCGACCGGCGAAAACGAAGAACCCGCTTTTAACGAGGCCTCATGGGATGAGGCAGTTGAACATGTGATATCGAGGCTCTCGGATATCAAACGGACCTATGGCCCGCAGAGCATTGCGTTTATCGGCTCTACCAAATGCAGCATTGAGGAAAACTACCTGTTCCAGAAGATCGGCCGGGCGATTTTCCAGTCAGAGAATATCATCAATATGGCCTCCCAAAACAGCGGAGCACAGCTAATGGCCCTTGACCAGAAGACCGGGGGCAGCTGCCGGGTCAACCGCCTCTCGGATTTGGAGAAGGCGCCGGCGATTGTCGTGCTGGGCCCCGACCCGGACCATGCCGCACCGGTCCTCGGCTATCACATTAAGCGGGCGGCAAAAAAAGGCGCCACATTGATTGTCATCGACCCCCTGCCCAATGACCTCTCCCTGTTTGCGGGGCAATGGATTCGGCCAGAGCTCTCCAAAAACCCTAATTTTTCGCTTACTTCCCTTATAAACGGGATTGCCGCCGAACTGGTGGCGCGAAATGGGCACGCCACCGAATTTATCGAGAACCATACATTGGATGGCAACGCCTACACAGAGGGTCTCAACGCGCAAGACCCGGAAGCAATTGCCGGTCTGGCGGCAGTTACGAGGGAGGATCTGAAAACCGCCGCATCCCTTCTGGAGGGCAAAAAAACGGCCTTTGTCGTTGGCCATACCGCCGGCCAGTCGATCTCAGAAGCCGGTTTCAACGCGCTTTTTAACCTTTCATTGCTCACCGGCAGCCAGGGCGGAAAGGGAACCGGCATATACCTGATGACAGAGGCCGGCAACGGGATGGGGGCCTTTGATATGGGCGTATCCCCGGATCGGCTCCCCGGCCGCCATGCGATTTCAGATGAATCCGGCCGTATCCCCCTGGAAAAGGCATGGAAAACAAAAATTTCCCCGGATCCCGGCCTCAGTATGCTCCGGCTGATAGAAGCGGCTGAAAACGGCACCCTAAAAGCCGTCTACATCATGGGGGAGAATCCCTTGAGAAAGCTACCCCAGCCGAGGCGGGTTAAAAATGCCCTCAAAAAACTCGATTTCATGGTTGTCCAGGATATTCTGTGCAATCAGACAGTCAAACTGGCAGACGTCATCCTCCCGGGGGCGGCATTTACTGAAAAAGCCGGGGCGTTTACCAATATGGAAGGACGGATCCAGAACTTCGCCCCCATTGTATCGCCGCCGGGACAGGCCCTACCCGATTGGGAGATTCTTGCTTTACTTGCATCCAAAATGGGGTATCCGGAAAAATATACCACAATTGAACAGGTCAAGCAGGAAATCCGGCGCTTGGTGCCCATGCATGCGGACCTTGGCAGCCACCGGCAGGGTTGGCTGAAAAACAACGGGTTAGAAAGCGGCTTCCGGTTTAACTTTTCTCCGGTGGATATCCCGGGCCCGGAGCCGGCGCCTCCGGATCCGAACTTTCCTTACACCGGCATTATCCGGGGGCTCAGGTATCACCTGGGCTGCGGCACACGCACCAGCCGCTCTGAGCGGATCCAGAGCTTTCAGCTCAGGGGGCAGATCGAAATTTCTCCCGAGGATTCCCAACGGCTCGATTTGTCGGAAGCCGATCGCCTTCGCCTGACCAGCCCCTTCGGACAAATCGAGCGGGGCTTCCGAATAAATACGGATATGACGGTCGGCCAGATATTCATTCCCCTGGCGTACAATCAAAATGATGCCATGAACCTGGTGGATTTATGCGAATCACCGACTTCAGGGGCACCGGGTTGGATGGTCTGCCGTGTCAAAATAGAAAAAAATGAAACCAGCGGGGAGATGCCATAAATGGAACCCAAAGCCATTGACTGGGACCAGTTGCATGTCATTATCGATAAACACCGGTATCAGAAATGGGGGCTGATCCCGCTTCTGCAGGAGGTTCAGGAAGTATTTGGCTATATTCCGCCGGCTTCGATCGAACCCATTGCCCGGGCAATGAAGATGTTTCCCACCTGCATCCAGGGCGTGATCACCTTCTACGCCGGATTTTCCTTAAAGCCCAAGGGGCGGTATGTGATTCGCGTCTGCCGGGGCACGGCCTGTCATGTGAAAGGCGGGCGCAGTATTTTGCGGATGATGAAAAAAGAGCTGGAACTGGAGGAGGGCGAGACCAGTCCGGATTATCAGTTTACCCTTGAAACCGTCGCATGCCTTGGGGCCTGCTTCCTGGCACCGACCATGATGGTCAACAAGAATTACTACGGCAAGCTCACCCCGCCGAAAGTTATCAGTATACTGAATCAATACCGAAAGCCAAAGCCCACTGAATCATCCAGTCCGGCCAAGGAGGCTGATGATGGCCGCTGAAAGACTAACATCCATTGGACAGCTGGAATGGCTCCGCAATAAAATCCTGGCGGATACCGGAAAAAGTCGAACCCAGATCCATGTCTGCATGACCGGATGCCGGGCCTATGGGGCGGCCGAAGTCGCCGCCGCGCTTTCCGAAGAAATCCGTACACAGGGACTCGAAAAGGAGGTCGAAATCCGCTCCACCGGCTGCCACGGCTTTTGCGCCAAGGCCCCGGTAATTGCCATCGAACCCTTGGGCATTCAGTATCAGGAAGTCACCCCGGACGACGCCCCGGAGATTGTCTCCCAGACCATAAAGCAAAACCAGCTGATCGAACGCCTGGCCTACCAGGACCCTCGCACGCATCAGATAGTTTACCATCGCGACCACATCCCCTTTTACAAAAATCAGGAGCGACGTGTCCTATCCCATTGCGGGCGGATCGACCCGACCCGGATCGAACATTACATTGCCGAAGGCGGATATAAGGCTTTGGTGAAGGCGCTTTCCCAGATGACCCCGGAGGGCGTGATCGAAGAAGTGATCGCCGCCAAGCTAAAAGGCCGCGGTGGCGCCGGGTTTCCTACAGGGCTTAAATGGCGGTTCGCCCGCCAGGCTGAAAATTTTCCCAAGTACCTGATCTGCAATGCCGATGAAGGCGACCCCGGGGCATTCATGGACCGGGCCCTGTTGGAAGGCGACCCCCATGCCGTGCTCGAGGGGATGCTCATAGGGGCTCTTGCCATTGGCGCTGAGTATGGTTTCATCTATGTCCGTGAAGAATACCCAATTGCGGTTGAGCATTTAACCATTGCCCTGGAGCAGGCAGAGAGCCTGGGTCTGCTTGGCGAAAATATCCTGGGCACCGGCTTTAATTTCAAGCTCTCCCTTAAAATGGGGGCCGGCGCGTTTGTATGCGGGGAGGAAACCGCCTTGATGGCGTCCATCGAGGGCAAACGCGGCATGCCCAGCCCCCGCCCGCCTTTCCCGGCCCAGGCCGGCCTGGACGAAAAACCCACCAACATCAATAATGTTGAAACGTTCGCCAATGTGCCGCTGATCATCAAAAACGGCGCGGACTGGTACGGCCAGGTAGGCACGGAGAACAGCAAGGGAACCAAAATATTCTCCCTTGCCGGCAAAGTAAACAACACCGGCCTGGTGGAGGTGCCCATCGGGATCACCATCAAAGACGTCATCTATGATATCGGCGGGGGCATCCCGAAAGGCAGGCAGTTTAAAGCGGTTCAAATGGGCGGGCCGGCAGGCGGCTGCGTACCGGCGCAATTCCTCAACCTTCCCATAGACTATGATACCATCCAGCGCGTCGGCGCGATAATGGGCTCCGGCGGCATGGTGGTCATGGACGAGAACAACTGCATGGTGGAAATCGCCCGCTTCTTTTTAAGCTTCACACAATCGGAATCCTGCGGTAAATGCGCCCCGTGTCGCCTGGGAACCACCCAGCTGCTGGAAATTCTTACCCGGATCACCCTCGGCCGGGGAAGAATCGAGGATATCGACACCATCAAATCGATCGGCAAGACCATATCAGAAACGTCCTTATGCGGACTCGGCCAGGCCTGCCCCAAGCCGGCGCTTTCCACGCTTAAATATTTTGAGCAGGAATACCGGGACCACATCCTTGAACACCGATGCGCGGGTGCGGTTTGCGACTCCATGGTGATATCTGCCTGTCAGCATGCGTGCCCTGCGGGCATTGATGTGCCAAACTATGTAGCCGCCATCGCCAACGGCAATTATTGGGAGGCGGTTGAGATTATCCGCGAGAGAAATCCCTTCCCCGCGGTATGCGGCCGCATCTGCATTCATCCATGCGAGTTCAAATGCCGGCGGGGGGAGTTGGACGACCCCGTGGCCATCCGGTCGCTTAAACGCTTTGCCTCAGACTGGTATTTTGAAAACATCGGTCCGGAGCGGGAACCCTTCCCGGTGACCAAAAATGAAAAAGTGGCGATTGTGGGCGCCGGTCCGTCCGGCCTCACCTGCGCCTACTTTCTATCCGAGATGGGCTACGAAGCGAACGTTTTCGAGGCCCAATCCATTGCCGGGGGAATGCTGGGCATTGCCGTGCCTGAATTCCGGCTGCCCAGAAAAATTATTGAAGAAGAAATCGAATATATTAAAAACGCAGGGGTCAAAATTCACTATAACTCCCCCATTGACGCCAATCATACGGTCAACGACCTCATGAAGGAGGGTTACAGCGCCGTATTCATTGCCGCCGGCGCACAGGCGAGCAAACATATCGGCATCCCCGGCGAAGAAGAAGGGCTGGATGGCCTGTTTTACGGATTGAACTTTTTAAGTGATATTCGAACGGGGAAATCGATGCGCCTTTCCGGCCGGACCGTTGTCATCGGCGGCGGCAACGTCGCGCTGGATGTGGCCCGCACGGCCCTTCGCGGCGGATCTGACCATGTACAGCTCTTCTGCCTGGAGGGCCGTGACGAAATGCCGGCCTGGGAAAAAGACATCATCGAGGCCGCTGATGAGGGCGTGGTTTTAAATCCTTCCTGGTCCCCGAGTGAAATCTATCAGGAAAACAACAAAATCACCGGCATCCGGTTCACCCGGTGTCTTTCCGTTTTCGACCAGGAGGGCCGCTTCAACCCGGCATGCGATATAAATGATGACCAGTTCATCGAAACCGACAATATCATCATCTCCATCGGCCAGGCCCCGGATACGTCTTTTCTGCCCGAAGACAGCCAGCTCGAGCGCGCCCTTTGGGGAAGCCTCGCGGTTGATGAAAACACCCTTGCCACCAATGTGCCGGGGGTTTTTGCGGGCGGCGACTTCACCACCGGACCGACCTATGTCATTCGGGCCATCGCCTCCGGCCGACGGGCGGCGCTCGCCATTGATAAATACCTGGCCGGCGACAAGGCCCGGGTCTATATGCCGGATGAAAAAACCAAGAGGGCCCAGAAGACCGGCCTGGCCCTTGAAGAGGAGTCCACCGAGGAGAAACATCGCGTTGAAGTCGAGTTTGAAAATCCGGATGAGCGTATACGGGACTTCAGGGAGGTTGAAAAGGGCTTTACTGAGGCGCAGGCCCGGTTTGAAGCTAAGCGGTGCCTGCGATGCGATCTTGAAAAGGAGGATAACGAGCTATGATCCGATCCATCACCCGGCCCAAATCCGAAGAAGAGATTGATCGACTCCTCGACGGATCCGGGCGCATATTTATTATCGGCTGCGGCACCTGCGTGACCCTTACCCACACCGGCGGTGAGCCGGAGGTTGCCGCCATGAAAGAACGCCTTTCCGCCAAGGGAAAAGTCATTACCGGGACTACCGTGGTGCCGGTGGCCTGCGACAACCTTACGGGTGAGATACTTAAAGAATTCAAAGCGCCCTTGAACCAGGCAGAGGCCCTTTTGATAATGACCTGTGCCTATGGGGTTCAGACCATTGCCCGGCAGCTAAAGAAGTTTGTGGTTCCGGCCCTGGACACCCTGTTCGTCGGAAAGGAAACCGGCTTTGGCGAATTCAACGAAATCTGCCGTCAGTGCGGCACCTGTATCATCGGTGAAACCGGCGGGATATGCCCCGTGACCACATGCCATAAGGGGCTGGTCAACGGGCCATGCGGGGGCACCAACAACGGCAAATGCGAAATCGATCCGAACAAGGACTGCGCCTGGACCCTTATATACAATCGACTAAAAGAACTCGGCCGCCTGGACCTCATGCGCCAATACCAGAAGCCGCGGAATCATTTAGGGGAGCCGAGCCCGGGCAAGTTTTATATAAAAAGCAATTAGGTATTGGGTATTAGGTATTGGGTATTGGGTTGGATATTGATTATGTCATTCCGAGGAGCGATAGTGACGAGGAATCTTGGAGGAAAGATTTCTCACTGCCGTTCGAAATGACAAATATTTGTATAATAGCATTGATTGACAATCTCGTAAAAAGTCGATTTTAGGATGGCAAAGAAAAAAGTTCAAGCCCCGTTTAAGATTAGGGGGCGCGCAAAATCCCGAGGAATGCAGCGTACTTATCTGTACGTGAAATTCCGAGGGATGCAGCGCAACACAGATATTGGACTTTTTACGAAGCCATCATTGATTTGAAACGATCAATTTTAGGATAAAGGGAGAAGCCCCATGCCGTCATCGTTTAAAAAAGCTCTCAGTTCAGGCAAATTTGTCGTCACCTGCGAAGTGGCCCCTGGCA
The DNA here is from genome assembly GCA_018399235.1 of Desulfobacterales bacterium. Classification (GTDB taxonomy): domain Bacteria; phylum Desulfobacterota; class Desulfobacteria; order Desulfobacterales; family Desulfosalsimonadaceae; genus M55B175. The sequence goes on from JAGYOX010000003.1 coordinate 23,365, forward strand.
AGGGCACCAACCTGGAAAAAATGCGGCATCACATAGAGCTTTTAAAAGATAAAGTGGATGCCATGAATGTCACGGATCACCAGAGTTCGGTGATGCGTTTTCCTTCCCTCGGCGGTGCCCTTCTGATCAAAGAAATGGGCGGCGAGCCCATTCTGCAAATGACCTGCCGAGACCGCAACCGCCTGGCGCTCCAAGCGGATCTGCTGTTTGCTTCAAGCCGGGGGATTCATAACGTCCTGTGTCTGACCGGCGATTCGGTGATGCTTGGCGATCACAAGGAGGCCAAAGCAGTATTTGACATGGATTCCTGCCAGCTGGTGGCCGCCATTCGAAGGCTTGAATCCGGCAAAGACATAGCAGGCAATGAGCTGGACGGCGGAGTTTCTTTTTGCGCCGGCGCCATCGTCACCCCGGAGGCGAACCCCCTTGAACCCCAGTTGATCAAGTTTGAAAAAAAAATCGATGCAGGGGCCGAATTCATCCAGACCCAGGCTGTTTATGACCTGAATAATTTTAAAAGTTTTATGGACTATGCCCGGCAGTTTCCGGTGAAAATCCTGGCCGGGATCATCCTCTTAACCTCTGCCCCCATGGCGCGGTTTATGAATAAAAACGTCGCCGGCGTCACTGTTCCCCAGGACTTGATCGATGAAATGGCGGCCGCGCCGAAAGGCGGCGCGCTTGCCAAAGGCATTGAAATCGCCGGCCGAATGATCCGGCAGATCAAGGATGAAAATATCTGCCACGGCGTTCACATCATGGCCATCGGCAAAGAAGACAGGGTTCCGGAAATCATGGAAGCCGCCGGAATGACGGCATAAAAGGTTTAAGGGGAAAGGTTTAAGGTTTAAGGTTTAGGGTGTAAGGTGTAAGGTGTAAGGTGTAGCATTAACAGCCTCGCACGAAATCAGCATTTAAGGTTTCAGTGTTCAGGTTTGCACTAAAAAAAGCCTTAGCAGGCATGGATGAACCGGCAGACAGCAAATATGTTAAATGGGATACCGCCGCATATGGATATACGCCGCTCCGCTTGTCCGCCCGAATGTCCCGGATGCGCCCACAGGCACCTGAGTGCATCGGAAAGCCTTACGCAAAAACAGCGGTGGATCGTTAAAAAACTAATAAAATGGGGCGATACCATCCAACCCATACAAACCCCGGGCCCGGGGCTTCGCCAAGGGTATCGCGAAAACGTCTGTCTATCGAGCTCCTGGGAAAACAGTCAATGGTCCATCGGCCTGCGGCATCGGGACGCGGTGATCCCGATCCCCGACTGCCCGGTCCACAGTTCCCGCGTTAGAAGCGCAATGGCCAGTTTTGCCCATGCCCTGCCCCCGGCATCTGAATTCCCCATGATATATTACGCCCAGTCCGGCGGACAAGTTACCCTGATTCTGAAATCAAAAGAAATGCCGCCAATGTCCTGGCTCTCGCCCGATTTGAGGGAAAAATTGGGCCTCACCGGCATCGATGGGGTTTGGCTGCACCGTCATCCATCGGCCGGACGGCGCGTATTTGCCAAAAACCGGTGGGATCTTGTTTGGGGAAAGGCACGCTCGGTGGACCAACAGGGCTTTGTTTACGGCCCCACCTCCTTTCAACAGCTGATTCCTGGGCTTTACAATCAGGCACTGGATGCAGCGGAATTTTTCCTGAGCCCAGGCGAAGACGATCTTTTATTTGATCTATACGCCGGCATCGGCGCAAGCCTCGCCAGATGGCCTCGACAAGCAAAACATGTGATCGGCGTTGAATTGAGCGGCGAAAGCTTTGAATGCGCAAAATTAAATGCACCCTCAGCAGTTATCTATCGCGGCGCCTGCCACCATCGCTTGGCCCAGTTAACCGAAGCATTGGAATATCCGCATCAAAAAAGACTTCTGTATGCTAATCCGCCGCGAACCGGCCTCGAAGCAGAAATCCGCCAATGGATAGCCAAAGTTTGCCAGCCGGGAAAACTTGCCTACCTTTCCTGCAGCGCCGGCACGCTGAAGCGGGATCTGACCGAACTTGAAAACCAAGGCTACAGGATCGAACAAATCATCCCCTATGATTTTTTTCCGCATACGCTTCACGTGGAAGCTCTGGCCTTGCTGCAACGGGTGCCGGATGCTTAAAATACCCGGCCGGTTTCAGAAAACGCCGAGAGCACCAGCCACGTCTTCACGTCAACCGGATAATCCGGCCGCCGACACAGTGAAAGGGCCTCTTCAGGAGACACCAGAAAGGGATAAATATCTTCGGAACTTTGATTGCCGGCATTGGATATGTCCCCCCTGCACTCAACGTAAACCATGGATACGGATTCATCGGTCATACCGGATGAGGAGTAGACCGGCGGACTTGATTTGATCAACCTTGAGACCGACAATCCGGTTTCTTCATATAGCTCCCGGGAACACGCAGCCTCCAGCGTTTCCCCGTCATCCACCAGGCCGGCCGGAAAGCCATACTGATAGCCTCCCAGCGGCACCCTGAATTCCTTGATGATAACCAGCTTGGAGGTTTCCTCATGAAGGGCGACAATCACAACGGCGTTTGGGATGTCAAAACCCCCGGCAGCGCAAAGCGGCGGGTCGTTTCTCGAGGCTGCATACCATGAGCGCCGCCTCCCGGATCGGTCATAATAAATGATCGAATACATGTTCAAGTGCTTGTAATCGGTAAGCTTTTCAACTGAATCAATCTTCATCGCGGCGGCTCCGTCAAAATGTTGATTTATCCCAGCCGAACATCTTGCCGTCAATATCAGTAAATTCGATATAGATCCGCTGCGGGGCGATGCCAAGCGCGGATTCCAGATATTCGCAGATCTGTTTTGAATAGTCCGGACATTTTTCCCGCGCGAGCCCAATGCTTTTAAACTCGACATAGGCAGTCGGGTTTTCGTTGGCCTGAAACCGCATGGATATTGACGCAGCAAGCGACACCATCACGCTTTCCTCAGGCTTTGACAAAAGCTCGGCAACAAACCGGGTCGCGTCTGCGATAAAGGTTTCCTGCGCCTTTTGCTCAACTTCCCGGTTGGTTTCGATCTTGAAATACGGCATGATGCCCCCCTTTAATCAAAATAGAATTAATTGTCTCATAAATATTAATTTTGACAATCTCGTAAAAAGTCAGTTTATGGATGGCAAAGTAAAAAAGGGTTGACCCGGACAAAGCCAAACCCTTTTCCCAAAATCCCTATATATCTGGCACGCCCGGCAGGATTCGAACCTGCGGCCTACGGATTCGAAGTCCGGCGCTCTATCCAGCTGAGCTACGGGCGCATGTTGACTTAATGGGGTGAGTGATGGGACTTGAACCCACGGCCACCAGGGCCACAACCTGGTGCTCTGCCAACTGAGCTACACTCACCATAAAAGTTAATATAACTATTAAAATATTATGATCATTTCAAGAATTTTTTCAAGCCTCATCTGCCCGCAATTCATAAAGCCGTGTCAGAAAACTTGGTATTGACCTTGTGCACCATTTTTATTAAATATTTTTATTTAAATCACAATCAATTAAGGACAACCTGTGAATCAAATTCAAATCTTTATTTTTCGCGCCATCCTGGGTGGCATTCTGGCCGTCGTCCTGACCCGAATTTTTCGCCCTGAAGCAGGTCCTCCAGCGATAGTCGGTCTCGGCGTCATCCTGGTAGGATTGGCCTATGTTTTTGAATATCTCCGAAAGAAAAAATCCTGACGAATACGGGTAGAAATAATTTGAAACAGATTATTCTGGGTACGGCCGGCCATATCGACCACGGAAAAACAAGCCTGATCAAAGCGATCAGCGGGATCGACACCGACCGCCTGAAAGAAGAAAAGCAGCGGGGGATTACCATTGAACTGGGCTTTGCCGCCATTGATCTGCCCAGCAAAATTCATATCGGCGTGGTTGATGTTCCCGGCCACGAAAAGTTTGTTAAAAATATGGTGGCCGGCGCATCGGGCATTGATGTGGTTGTCATGATCATTGCCGCAGATGAAGGGGTGATGCCCCAAACCCGGGAGCACTTAGAAATATGTCATCTACTGGGTGTCGAATACGGCTTTGTTGCGCTTACCAAAATCGATATGGTGGATGAGGAATGGCTGGAACTCGTAATGGAGGAGGTTAAAGAATTCACGCAGGGAACCTTTCTGGACAATTCACCCATTGTGCCGGTTTCCGCCATCAGCGGTGAAGGCATCAACCGGTTTGTCCAAACCCTTGATGAATACTGCCGCCAGATTCCGGAAAGAGAATCGAACAGTCTTTTCCGCTTACCCGCCGACCGGGTGTTTACCATTAAGGGATTTGGCACCGTCATCACCGGCACCCTTATTTCCGGCAAAATCGGTACGGGTGAGCCGGTGATGATCTATCCGTCCGGCATAAAAACAAAGGTCAGGGGACTGCAGGTCCATGATCAGTCGGTAAGCGAGGCTGAAGCGGGTATGCGAACAGCCATTAACTTTCAGGGGATTGAAAAAGCAACGGTTAATCGCGGGGATGTCGTTGCCCGGCCGGACACATTAAGATCGACTTACATGACGGATGTTGAATTCCATTACCTCGAGAGCAACGAAAGGCCGATCAAAAACCGGGAAAACGTGCGGTTCCATACCGGAACCAGTGAAATTCCATGCAATATTATCCTGCTGGACCGGGAAGAGATCATTCCCGGCGAAACGGCGATTGTTCAGCTGAGGCTTGATGCCCCGGTTGCCTGTGTCCGTGATGATCGATTCGTGGTTCGCAGTTATTCTCCGGTCCGAACGCTGGGCGGCGGCCGGATTCTAAATCCAGTGCCTAAAAAACATAAACGGTTTCGCCAGGGCGTTATTGAGGGCCTGCAAAATTTACTGGCCCGGGACCCGGAAACATTGATCAATTTTCATGTCCAGGAGGCCGGATACAGCGAGCTCAGCCTGTCAGAGCTGACCATAATGACCAATCTTTCGACCAATCAGCTTGAAAACGCCCTGCAAGCGCTTCTTTCAAAACAAACCATCATACAGACGGATAAAGACCCCAAGCGGTATGTTCACCAAATAACCGTCGACAAATTTAAAAACGATGTGATCCGCCGGCTGGCCGAGTATCATGCCAAACATCCCTTAAAGGCCGGAATGCCGAAAGGCGAATTAAAATCCAAATTCCCGCCGGTGATGAGCAATAAAATGTTTAACCATCTCATCCAACGGATGGTCCAATCCGACTCAATATATCAGACGGAAAATAACATCCGGCTGCCGGAGCATGAGGTCCGGCTGGCAGAGGACGAATCCGATTTAAGGCAAAAAATCCTTGACGCTTTTAAAAAGGAGAACCTGCAGCCCCCATTATTCAAGGATCTTATCAACTGCTTGAATATTCGGCCGGAAACCGCTAAAAACATTGTTATGCTATTGGTTAACGAAGGCAGACTAATCAAGGTCAAAGATGATCTTTTTTTTCATGCAGATGCCATCACAGAACTTAAGACGCGGCTGGTGGACTATCTCAAGTCCAATGGGGATATCAGCACCCCGGAATTTAAAGAAATGACCGGGGCTTCGAGAAAATATACGATTCCGCTGCTGGAATATTTTGATTCAGCCAATATTACCATCCGGGTGGGGGACAATCGCAAGCTTCGAAAAACCGGATCGTTTTAAACAGGAAATCCAGAGAATTCGGCATGGGAACAGGACTAAGGACATACCAGCCGCCCAAGCGAAGGAGACAAAATGGAGAATACGATTAAAAACGGCGAAATCGATAAGAAAGATGCAGAATTTAAAAAATTTGCCTGGTTTCGCATTATCGGCGCCATTATCCTTGCTATTGCCGTTCTGTGGGCGATCACCTGGCTCATCAACGCTATTGGTTTATCCGGAACCGCTGATAGGCGTTCAGAAAAAACAGTCGCGCAGACGCATGATGCCCAAACATCGACCGAAACGTTACATGAAAAATCTTTGCCCGCCTCATCTGATACGGCACCTTCCGAAACGCATGAGGCGCCTGATAAAACAGACCGAACAAGCATTTCGCACAAAACAACAGAACCCTTTTACATGCAAGGCGCCAAACCAGGCGAGGCCTATGAAACGCAGGGGGCATATTTTGTCGATTTTTTGATAAGACCCATCAACCATGAGGTGAATGAACGCTTCTGGGGCTGGCGGCCCAATGACATCATTAATGTAACAGATAATGTTAATGAAATTCAGCTGGGGGTCCTTGAAGTAACGCGACGCACCACCGTAGCGCTGACGGAGAAAATATCCCGTACCGGCAGCGCATCCGCATTGAACCCGTATCTCGAAAATGCGATGAATTCTTTTATGATCAATGCGGACAGTTACTGGATGCCTTCGGCGGAAGCCAAATACAACGAAGCCATTGACGACTTAAAAAAATATAAAAAACAACTGGTTCAAAATGAGGCCTCTTTTTATACCCGCTCAGACAGTCTCATCCCCCTGCTCCAAACCCTGGAAGACCTCCTGGGGAGCTGTGATGAGAATCTGGTCAAGCAGAAGGAAGATAACGGGGAGCCGGTCAGCACATTTCGGGCGGACAACTATTTCTATTACGCCAAGGGCGTGACCATGGCCATGACCACCATCCTGAGTGCCATTGAAAAAGAATTTTCAAGGCCGCTGTCGGTCCGCAACGCCACGGATATCATGCATCATGCCATTGAATCCTGCCACCACGCATCGCAGATCGAGCCCTGGATTATGGTCACCGAGGCCAGCCTGAACGGCATTTTGGCCAACCATCGCGCCAATATGGCCGCCCATATCAGCCACGCCCGCTATTATCTGGGACTGCTGGTAAAAACACTTTCTACTTAAAGTTCAGGGTGTAAGGTGTAAGGTGTAAGGTTTAGGGTTTAGGGTTTAGGGTTTAGGGTGTAAGGTTCAGGGTTTAGGGTGCAGGGTGTAGGGTTTAGGGTGCAGGGTGTAAGGAAAATATAAGCGTTATAAGGCCTAAACCATTTGGATAAAGGCTTCCGCGATGCTGTCTGCGTATAAAAGTCCTTTTCGGGATAATGCACAGCGGTCGCCGGTAAGGGATAAGTAACCGGATTCCTGGTTGCGGGAAAGCACGCTGTGGAACCGGTTTTGAAAATCAATCCCGAAGCGGGCTTCAAATAAATCAACTGGGATCCCCTCCCTGCATCGCAGGCCCAAAAAGATCGCCTCGATCATCTCCTGCTCAACAGTGAGATCTTCAGATGCTTCAACCGGGAGTTTCCCGGATTTAATGCAATCCACATACTGATTAACCGAGGATACGTTCCAGTAACGCCGGCGATTCAAATATGAATGCGCGGCCGGCCCCAGCCCAATATACGGCACATGATGCCAATACTTCTGATTATGCCGCGATCTCCCCCTTTCCGCGTAGGCAAAATTTGAAATTTCATAATGCTCATAGCCTTGGGCCAGGAGAAAATCATGGGTTAAAAGAAACATTTCGCCGCAGGTTTTCTCAGACAAAGGCTTAAACCGGTTCTGATGCATCTGCTCGGCTAGCGGGGTACCGGGGGCATAGGTTAAAAGATAACAGGACAGGTGTGCGGGTAAAAATTCCAAGGCGGTATAGAGATCCCCACGCCAGGCATCAATGCTTTGTCCCGGCAGCCCGCAGATCAAATCCAACCCGATATTGTCATAGCCCGCCGACCTAGCCCTCCGAATCACTGCGGCGGCTTTGCTACCTGAATGAATTCGGCCGAGAAACTCCAGCATATCATCATTAAACGATTGCACGCCGATATTTAACCGATTGATTCCGGCCTCATGATACCGCTTCAGTTTATCCTCTGAAACGGTCCCCGGATTGACCTCTATGGTTATTTCAGCGTTTCCGGTGACATCAAACTGTTTGAAAAGCGCTTCAAGAAGGGTTTGGATCTGCCGGGCGGTCAAAAGCGACGGCGTCCCGCCGCCGATATAAACCGTATCACAGGGAACCGGCGGTTTGGGAACCATTTGGATCTCATCAACCAATGCATCCATATAGGCCGGCAGCCGTTTCGTATCAGTGATTGAATAAAAATTGCAATACGGGCATTTCCGCCGGCAGAACGGCACATGTACGTAGATGCCCGGGAAATTGCCATAATCTTCCAGTTCACAGTTCACGGTTCACGGTTCACGGTTCAAGGTTTAAGGTTTAAGGTTCAAGGTTCAAGGTTTGAAGTTCAATGTGCTTACCTGTTTAACAAAACTTGTACAATCTATGTAGCGGAAGGCTTTAGCCTTCCAGGTTAACGGTTAACAGTCTATTATCAATGTCATTAAATTAGAGCTTCACGCCTGTCATTTCGAGGAGCGCCAGCGACGAGAAATCTTTAACAGTCAAACAAATAAAAGATTTCTCGCTATCGCTCGAAATGACATCTAATTCTATATGGAGCCTAAGTTAAAGGCCTTGGGTTCAGGGTTATTAGCCAATAACAGCCTGTCAAATAAAGCGTTTCATCAGGTCATTAATCACTTCATCAGCATTATCCGGCGTGATTCCATACTGGCGGCAGGTGTCCTCTACCTGGTGGCAAAGCCTTGAGTTGTCCAGATCGCTCAATCGGGAAAACATTCCCAGGCGCCGACCCACCTGATAAAGCATGCGCTGGTGCGGCGGCAGATTGAGAAATGTCTTGAGCAGTTCCATCATGGCCGCCTTATCTTCGGGCAGGTTGCCCTCCAGTTCCTGTAAAAGGTTTAAGATGTGGTCGCTTCTGACCTTGCTTTGAATGCCGTCCAGGTTTTCCAGAAGCTTGAGCAGTTCTTGAATCGCCTCGTAATCGGTCAGTTTTTCAAACCGACCGGCTTCATAGTCTTCAAACAGCGGGACGCTGTTGGGGATGGCCAGGGTACGGATACGAATAAAATCCGGATTGATCTGATTCAACGCGTCAGCGGTTTCCAGGGCATGGGGCTCGGAAAGGGCCCTTCCACCCAAGCCCGGCATAATATATTCGGATAGTTCAATACCGGCGCGAACCACCTTTTGGCCGCCCTTAATATGGGTTTCCTTGGTCGCCCCTTTTCTTACCATGTCTAAAACCTCGTCCGATCCGGACTCCAGGCCGATATGAATCCGGTTTAACCCGGCATTGGCGATTTCCTTGAGTTCTTCGTCCTTTATCCGGGCCACCGTATGGGACCTTGCATAAGAGGTAATACGGACAATCTCCGGAAACCGGTCTTTTAAATGCCGTAAAATCTCTATCATATTTTGGGGCTTGATAATCATGCTGTTGGCATCCTGGAGGAAAACTGACTCCATCCCCGCCGCGTACCAGTTAAGTGCGGCCATGAATGCCTGTCGCTCGCCCGGCTGAAGCCTGGCATTGTAGGTATCAATATCATGCCTTGAGATCCTGCCGGAACCGTCGCCCATGTCCTTCAATGCCCTTATATGCTGATAAACGGTATCGATATCTTTTTTCACGTGCTCCACCGGCCGCAGCGAAAACTTAGAGCCTTTGTAAACCGGACAGAACTTGCATTTGTTCCACGGACAGTTCCGGGTCACCCGGATCAACAGACTATAGGCCTCGCTCGGCGGACGGATCGGGCCTTGCTCAAACCCTTTGTATTCCTCGGCTTTTTTGCTTGATCCACTCATTGATTGCCACTCCCTTTTTATAGCCATTCCGGTAAAAACATAATTTTTTATTATGCCAATTGAAAATCGAAATGAAAATGCTTTATTGTGATATGAAAAATAAGACATAATTTCCGCGATTCAAAAAAAGGATGGCTTTGCCATTACAAAACCACTTTTACTGACAATTCGAGATTACTTATGAAAAAACTGTTGATCGGTTTATGCGTAGGTCTTTTGCTGGCGGCTGCCGTCATTACATACGCGGCGTATGACTTTTATTGCTATATGTATACGCCCATCCAGAAAAACAACCCCCAAATCGTAACTTTTACCATATCACCCGGAGATAATTTCGACCGGATTATAGATAAACTCCATAAGGCAGGGCTCGTTGACCATCCGTTCAAATTTGAACTTATTGCCCGCTGGAAAAAGGTTGGACGAAAAATTCAGGCGGGAGAATACCAATTTTCAAAAGATATCCCGCCGTTCTGGCTGCTTCACGCATTGGCCAATGGCCGTGTGGCGCTCCACAGAATAACGATTCCCGAAGGGTTTAATATCCGGCAGGTTGCCGAGAGGGTTGACGCATCAGGATTCGCCCGGTTCGAACAATTCCTGTCCGCGGCAACCAACCCGACGTTTGCAAAACGTCTAAACGTCCCTGCAGATACGTTTGAAGGCTATCTTTTTCCAGAAACCTATTCATTTGCCCGTACCGCAGGGGCTGAAAAAATCATCAGAACAATGGTCGGCCAGCTGCGAAAGCATCTCACGCCGGAAAGGAAAAAACGCGCCCGGGAACTCGGATTTTCCGTGCACGAAATCATCACACTGGCCTCCATTATTGAAAAAGAAACCAGTGTGGCCGAAGAACGACCGCTCATTGCCTCGGTTTTTCACAACCGGCTGGCAAAAAATATGCGCCTTGAAAGCGATCCCACGGTAATATATGATATCGAAGACTTTGACGGCAACCTGACCCGGGCCGACCTCGAAAAATCAACGCCATATAATACATATAAAATCAAAGGGCTTCCGCCAGGCCCAATCGCCAACCCCGGCCTGGCATCCATCCGGGCGGCCCTTTATCCGGAGGAGACCGAGTATCTCTACTTTGTCGCCAAGCCGGACCGGACCCATCATTTTTCAAAAACACTAAGCGCCCATAATCAAGCGGTCCGAAAATATCAGCTATCTTCCGGCCGACCGTGAATAAACATCCATGGTTAAATTCCCCGGCTCGTTTCCTTCGCTGTTTAGTAAGTGATAGCCGAACCCGGCAACCATGGCGGCATTATCCCCGCACAGGTCAATTGACGGGGCAAAAAGGCGAAGGCCAGAATCCTCCGCGGCTTTTTTCAGGGTTTCCCGCAATCGAGGGTTTGCGGCAACCCCGCCAACAATGGCAATATCCCGGCAGCCGGTCTTTTCAGCCGCATGTATCAACTTGTAAACCAACACCTCAATGACGGCCGCCTGGAATTCAGCCGCAATATCCGGGGCCAGTTCGCGATAATCCTCGGGATGGGTTTGGATGAAGCGGTTTACCGCTGTTTTAATCCCGCTGAAGCTGAAGTCAAATGCGGTTTTATCCATATAGGCACGAGGGAATTGGATTTTTCCCGGTGTTCCCTTTTCCGCCAGTTCGGAGATGACATTGCCGCCGGGATACCCAAGTCCCAGCATCTTGGCGACCTTATCAAACGCCTCTCCTGCGGCATCATCCAAAGTCTGCCCCAGACAAGTCATCTCAAGATGGTTTTTCACATGATAGATGCTGGTGTGCCCGCCGGATGCCAGAAGGGCTGCATAAGGGAAATCAGGTGTAACATCATCCAAAAACACGGAATAAATATGGGCCTTCAGATGATCAACGCCTGTCCATGGTATCGCACGGGCATAGGCAAATGCCTTGGCAAAAGAAAAGCCTACCAATAGCGCCCCAACAAGGCCAGGGCCCCGGGTCACGGCTACTGCATCAACCTGATCCATCTTCATCCCGGCTTCTTCGACAGCCTCTTCAATGACCGCAACGATCGCCTCGATATGTTTCCGCGAAGCCAGTTCAGGAACCACCCCGCCGTAAGGATGATGCACTGCCACCTGGGAGGCCACCATTGACGAAAGTATCCTGGAGCCGTTTTCAACGACAGCGGCGGCCGTTTCATCACAGGAGGTCTCAATGCCTAATATCTTCATATTCATCAATAAAAAAGCCGGTTAAAAGCAATTCACATTATTTCATTGCTTATATCCCGGCTAAATTTTTTTGTATCGCCTGCCTACCGGCGTTTTTGAGGACGACCCGACGGGCGCGTCGGCGAGATCGATCAGGTCCGGCACATATTTGCCTGTTCCTGCCCCTTGGCAATCCACTTAAGCAAACGGCTGCCCCCGGTTTTTATCCATATTGCCAAGCGCTTAGGCTGGTTCATTATGACTGACCCACTTGATTCGATCCGTTGTGCCCTTCTGCTGCACGACCTGTCCGATAATATGGGCTTTTTCATCCATGCCCCCGGCCCTTTCGACCACATCCTGCGCCGCATCTTCCGGAACAATGGCGATCAGCCCGATTCCATTATTAAATGTCCGCCACATTTCCGTATCTTCGACATTGCCGGCTTTCTGAAGGTAAGTAAAAATAGGCGGCACCTCCCATGAGCCTTGAAACATCTCCACACAGCAGGAGGCCGGGAGAATTCTTAACACATTATCCACGATTCCCCCGCCGGTAATATGGGCAAGTCCGTGGATTGGCAGATCCTTGATCAGCCTTCGGATAATATCAGTGTAGATTTTGGTCGGTGTAAGCAAAGCCTCGCCTAAAGGCATGCCAAGCTCATCAATATGATCCGTAACTTTATGCTTCAGGACGTCAAAACAAATCTTTCGGACAAGGGAATACCCGTTACTGTGCAGCCCGGAAGAGGCGATGCCGACTAGCTTATGGCCGACCCGGATTTCCGATCCGTCAACGATTTTATCGTTGTCCACGATGCCCACTGAGAAACCGGCCAGGTCATACTCGTTTTTATTGTAAAACCCGGGCATCTCTGCCGTTTCGCCGGCAATTAGCGCACATTGGGCCTGACGGCAGCCCTCGGCAATACCCTCGACAATCTGTTCGGCCACATCTGACCGCAGCTCTCCCATGGACAAGTAATCAAGGAAAAACAGCGGCCTTGCCCCCTGCACGGCCACATCATTGACACACATGGCTACCAGATCAATACCCACGGTGTCATGTTTCTCCATCATAAAGGCGATCTTTAGCTTTGTCCCCACGCCGTCAGTTGAGCTCACAAGTACCGGTTTTTCAAGGTCTTCGGTATTGAGCGAGTAAAGGCCCCCAAAACCGCCGATCTCTCCCATAACTCCGGTCCTTGGCGTTTTTGCAGCTATCTTTTTAATAGCGTTTACAAAGTCACTGGCTTTATCAATATCAACGCCGGCGTCAGCATATGTCAAAGATTTGTCTGAATCATTCATTTTGATTTTGCAATCTTATCTTTTATAATTACCGAAAAAATAGGAATTGATACCGTAATCAATAATAAATGTCAAAACAATTTTTTTGACATCGCCCTGCCAGTAGTGTAATTAAACACAACATTATCCACTATTTTTATCCGGGGATGACATTAGAGGTTAGATATGAAAAAATTCGCAAGACTTGACCGACTGCCGCCTTATGTCTTTGCAGCCGTAAATGAGGCCAAAATGGATGCCCGTCATGCCGGGGAAGATATTATCGACCTGGGCATGGGAAATCCTGATCAGGGTACCCCCCAACATATAGTTGACAAACTGATTGAAGCGGTGCAAAAGCCCCATAATCACCGTTATTCAGCGTCAATGGGGATTAGAAAACTCCGCATGGCCATTGCTGACTGGTACAAACGCCGCTTTGATGTTGATATTGATCCGGAAACCGAAACCATTGCGACCATAGGGGCGAAGGAGGGAATCTCCCACTTGATGCTGGTGACCATAGGCCCCGGGGATGTCGTGTTCTCACCCAACCCGACATACCCGATACATCCTTACTCGGCAATTATTTCCGGTGCGGATGTTCGGGGCATACCGGTGGGTCCGGAGTGCAATTTTTTTGAAAATCTGATCAATGCCACTAAACAGACGTGGCCCAAGCCCAAGGTGCTGATTATCAGCTACCCGCACAACCCGACCACTGAAACCGTGGACCTTGATTTTTTTCAGAAAATCGTCGACTATGCAAAGGAACATGACATACTGGTCATCCATGATCTGGCCTATGCGGATCTTACCTTTGACGGGTACAAGTGCCCGAGTTTTCTTCAGGCAAAAGGGGCAAAGGATGTGGGCGTGGAATTCTTTTCCCTGTCAAAAAGCTATAACATGCCGGGCTGGCGTGTCGGCTTTTGCGTCGGCAATGCCGAAACGGTCCATGCCCTGCGCAGAATCAAAAGCTATCTGGACTACGGTATCTTCCAGCCGATCCAGATTGCAGCCATTATTGCGTTAAACGGCCCCCAGGAATGTGTATCCGAAGTCGTTGAAACCTATCGATCCCGGCGGGATGCCCTGATCCGTGGGCTGGAGCGCATCGGGTGGGATATCCCCTCGCCTAAAGCCACCATGTTCGTATGGGGTAAAATCCCTGAAAAATATCGGGCGCTGGGATCGCTTGAATTTTCAAAACTCCTGATACGGGAAGCAAAAGTGGCGGTTTCGCCGGGCATCGGATTTGGAGAATACGGAGATGATTATGTGCGATTCTCCCTGATTGAAAACAACATGCGGATCAACCAGGCAGTCCGCGGAATAAAAAAGTTACTTTGATAATGAAACGTGAAATCGGCATCGGAATTCTAGGACTGGGAACAGTCGGCACCGGCATTGCCAGGCTGCTGACCGAAAATCAATCGTTGATCGCCAAACGGCTGGGCGCCACCCTGACGATCAAGCGAGCGGCTGATCTTGATATTGAAAGAGACCGGGGCGTCCGGTTTGCTGACGGCGTACTCACAACCGAACCGTTTGATGTGATTAAAGATCCTAATATCGATATAATCCTGGAACTGATCGGCGGCAAAGAGATCGCCCTGGAGCTGATCAATGCGGCCATTGAAAGCGGCAAGCATGTGGTCACCGCCAACAAGGCCCTTCTGGCAGAAAAGGGGATTGAAATTTTCCAGAAGGCCGCGGCCGCAAATGTAAATATCGCATTTGAACCCAGTGTCGGCGGCTGCATGCCGATCGTTAAGACCCTTCGGGAAAGCCTGGCCGGCAACCGGATTCAGTCTATTAGCGGCATCTTAAACGGCACCTGCAATTACATACTCACAAAAATTACCGAAGAGCGATCAACATTTGCCGATGCCCTGGCCGAAGCCCAGGCCCACGGCTATGCGGAGGCCGACCCCGGCCTTGATGTCGACGGCCTTGATACCGCACATAAACTGGCCATCATTTCCGCGCTGGCATACGGCATGGAATTGAACTTTTCAGACATCTATGTAGAGGGGATTTCCGGAATAACGCCGATGGATATCGAGTTTGCCGAACAGTGCGGCTATAGCATCAAACTGCTTGCCATTACCAAGTATGATGAGCATGAGGATACGGTTGAAGTGCGCATACACCCGACCATGATCCCGGATGCCAATCCGTTATCCAAGGTGGACGGCACGTTAAATGCCGTTACCATTTCAGGTGACGCCGTCGGTGATATGATGCTTTACGGCCACGGCGCCGGCATGATGCCGACGGCGAGCGCGGTTTTAAGCGATATTGTGGATATTGCCAGGAGTATTTTAAGCGGCGGCGGGATGCGCGTCCCCATGCTCTCGTTTCAAATGGCAAATATCCGCAAAATTGCGGTCCGGCCGATTGATGAAATTTCAACCCATTATTATTTCAGGTTCTCGGCCCTGGACAGTCCCGGCGTATTATCAAAAATTTCGGGGATTCTGGGGGATCACGGGATCAGCATTAAATCGGTCCACCAGATTGAACGCGAACTGGACGGCGCAGTGCCAATCTTTATGCTGACGCATTCGGCCAGGGAAGCCGAAGTGAAATCCGCCCTTGACAAAATTTCGGCTTTGGATGTCATCACCGATGAACCGGTTCTAATCAGAATCGAAGAGAATAAAAACTGACTGGATTCCGTATCCTTGATCAAACCTGCGAGGCGACATGCATATTCTCTGTTCGGATCTTGAGGGGGTATTTGTACCTGAAATATGGATCAATGTAGCCCATAAGACCGGAATCGAAGCATTAAAACTCACCACCCGGGATATCTCCGATTATGACGTGCTTATGAAAAAGCGCCTTTCCATCATGGCGGAGCACAACTTAAAACTCTCGGACATCCAGGCTGTCATAAAACAAATGGAGCCTCTTGAGGGGGCGTTTGAATTTCTGAAGTGGATCCGCGAACGGTATCAAATTATTATTGTTTCAGATACCTTTGTTGAGTTTGCCGGTCCATTGATGGAAAAACTTAATTGGCCGACACTTTTCTGCAACTCCCTTACCGTGGCTCAAGACGGGATGATCAACGGCTATAATCTAAGACAAAACGACGGCAAACGCAAAACCACGGCGGCGTTAAAAAGTCTTAATTTCAGGGTCGTCGCCTTTGGGGATTCTTACAACGACATCAGTATGCTAAAGGAGGCGGATGCGGCTTTTCTGTTCAGACCGCCGGAGAATGTGACGGATGAATTTCCTGAAATCCCATGGACTGAAACCTATGACGGATTAAAAACGTTTATTAAGGAAGCTACAGCCGAATGAAGCGCCTGCCCGACTTTTCAAAAATTTCCCTTTTGGTTATCGGCGACCTTATGGTGGATGAGTACCTGTGGGGAGAGGTTGACCGAATATCGCCGGAAGCCCCTGTGCCCGTTGTCAATATACGAAAAGAAAGCTATACCCTGGGTGGGGCCGGAAATGTGGTTAACAATATTGTCGAGCTCGGAGCGGGCGTATCGGTCATCGGTATCGCGGGCTCGGGGCAATGGGGACGGCTTCTCATCAGGCATCTCAACCGGCTAAAGATCGATGCGTCGGGCGTAATCCAGGACGAACATCGGCCGACGATCCGGAAGACCCGGATCATCGGGGCCAATCAGCAAATGCTGCGCATTGACAGGGAAGAAGGTGCTCCGCTCCATCAACGCTTTCTCAAACCAATAAATGAAAATTTGAAAAAAAAAATACCTGAGGTAGATGCCGTCATTGTTTCCGATTACGGCAAGGGTTTGATTATTGAGCCTCTTATGGAAACAATAACAGCGGTTTGCCACCGGCATCAAAAACCTGTGATTGCAGACCCCAAGGGCATGGTGTTTACGAAATATGCAGGCGTTACCCTGCTCACCCCAAATAAAAAAGAGGCGGGGCTTGCCGCGGGCATCGAGATTACGGATGATCAAACATTGCTAAAAGCGGGAAAACGCCTTATGGACCAGGCGCGGCCGAATGCCCTGTTAATTACCTGCGGCAAGGAGGGAATGCTATTGCTCCAGCCGGACCGGGCGCCTCACTGGATTAAAGCCAAAGCGAAACAAGTGTTCGATGTATCCGGTGCTGGCGATACGGTGGTTGCAATGATGGGCCTTGGCATCGCATCCGGCCTGACGCTTACCGAAAGCGCCATGCTCGCCAATACGGCCGCCGGAATCGTTGTCGGCAAGATCGGCACGGCCACGATTTCAATATCGGAACTGGAAGAATATCTAGGGGCTGACTGATTGAATACCCGCCAGGAATCTTATAAATTATGCTTCCCATCGAAAAAAAGCCGGACGGAATCGTATTGAATATTTA
The DNA here is from genome assembly GCA_018399235.1 of Desulfobacterales bacterium. GTDB lineage: Bacteria > Desulfobacterota > Desulfobacteria > Desulfobacterales > Desulfosalsimonadaceae > M55B175. Next base: position 40,783 of record JAGYOX010000003.1, read on the forward strand.
TGTACAGCCGAAATCATCCAAAAATGAAATATCAGGCATTCACAACAATGCCCTGAAAATCCGGATTACCGCCCCGCCATCAGACAATAAGGCCAATCAAATGTGCCTTAAATTCCTGGCCAAACAGTTAAACCTGCCGAAGTCAAACCTTGAACTCATCTCCGGCAAAACCAGCCGCAACAAACAGATTTTCATCCCTTACACGGGCCCCAGGGAAAAAAATAATCTGGAAAAACAGTTAATTGAAAAATTAACCCGCCTGCTTGAATAAAAGGTTCTTGACATACTTTATCTCTCTAGTTATAAATATATTTTTAGCTGATGCGGGGTGGAGCAGTTAGGTAGCTCGTCGGGCTCATAACCCGAAGGTCACAGGTTCGAATCCTGTCCCCGCTACCATTCCTATATTTTTCCAGATAGTTATCCGTCCTATTCTTTTCCCATTTTTTCGATCACCTTCGGGTGGCACACAATTAGTACACTTTTTTTGGTTTTTATTTCGATTATTTCATGTATTTCATAAAAATATTTTTTGATAATTGTTTGAATTTAAATTAAATATAAAAATATCAAGGAGTTATAAATTGTTAAATTGTCTTCATTTTGATAGAAAGGATATTGCATGGGGCTATTTTTAATATATGCATAATTTGTAATTTTAATTGACAATTTATGCATAAAATGATAATTTGTCACATATGATACCTCGTACCTTAGAAAAGAAATTATTCGAACTTTCTGGTTATTATCCAGCAGTTGTTGTCACAGGCCCACGCCAGTCCGGCAAAACAACTCTGTGCCAAATGGCATTTCCGGATAAGGCTTATGTTTCGCTGGAAGCCTTGGATATACGCGATTTTGCCATTAATGATCCCCGAGGATTTCTTGCAGAATATGCGGATGGCGCCATAATTGATGAAGTCCAGAACGCGCCGGATCTGCTCAGTTATTTGCAAAGTGATATTGATGCGCGCCCTCAACCCGGACGTTTCATACTGACCGGCTCTCAGCACTTTGGCCTGTCGCAGTCAATTTCGCAATCTCTTGCAGGGCGCTGTGGTATTTTAGTTCTATTGCCCCCCAGTCTTGAAGAACTTCGTTCATTTCAAAACGCTCCTGATAATTTATTTTCTATTCTCTGGCAGGGATCTTATCCCAGAATTTACGATCAGAATATCCCGGCACAGCAATGGCTGGCCGATTATACTGCGACATATGTACAACGTGATGTCCGACAGGTAATTAATATCGGAGATCTTCAAACCTTTTCCGGCTTCCTTAAACTCTGCTCAGGTCGTACGGCTCAGGAAATCAACCTTTCAGCCATTGGCAGTGATACCGGTGTTTCCCACAACACTGTTCGATCCTGGTTGTCTGTGCTGGAAACCAGCTTCATTATTCACCGTCTGCCGCCATTGCATAGCAACATTCGAAAACAGATTGTTAAAGCGCCCAAGCTGCATTTTTTTGACTCCGGACTGGCATGCTATCTCCTGGGTATCCAGGAACCGGATCAACTTTACCAACATCCGCTTCGAGGGGCAATCTTCGAAAGCTGGGTTATTTCTGAAATTTTTAAAGCGACCGTTCATGGCGGTATACAGCCACGAATCTTTCATTATCGAGAAACACGCGGTCTTGAAATTGATTTGATTATTGAACAGGCAAAAGGGTTGGATGCTGTTGAAGTAAAATCGGGAGCTACAGTGTCAGAGAATTTTTTCAAAAACCTTGAAAGCTTTTCTGATCGCCTTAAAAGCGCTGCCGTCAAATACCCGGTGCGAAGGTACGTTGTTTATGGTGGCGATCATACTCAGAAACGCTCCAAAGCTCAGGTTTTATCCTGGCGTGACGTTCACAAGTTAGCCCTTTGAATATGAATGTTTTTCATAATAAAAGCAAATGATGGACAAACAAAATGGGCTTTCAATCCATAATTTTAAGCCACAATGCCTGTTGGAGAATCAGTACATTTTTTTTATCGCTTATTTCGCTTATTTTATCTATTTCGCAAAACTGCCGATGTGAAAATAACTTGTAGTTAAAGGGAAGCCATGAATGTCAAGGGTTTATGTAGATATTAAGGCGCGGTTTTGACCGAACTCATAACCCGAAGGTCACAGGTTCGAATTATGTCCCCGCTACCAAAATTAATTATAATAAAGTCAAGGAATTGTCGAAGTTGGCAATTCCTTGACTTTATTGCCAAAAAAGCAATACCCAACACTATACCCAACAGAGAAGTTTAAAATCCCCTATGTCAGGATCTCCTTAAAATTTTTAGTTGACAACAGGCTTTTTGAAAGATACATAATTAACAATAATGATAATTATGTATGCCTGATGAAACTATTAGAGCTGAAAAAAATTAACAAATTTTCCTTTGGATATGAGGACATCGCCAGGGTTCTTGGGATCAGCCCTGCTTCGGCAAAGGTAACCGCCAGTCGATACACAAAACAGGGGATATTGTTGCGGTTCAAGAAAAACCTGTATCTACTTAGAGAGACCTGGGATAAAGCTTCCAGGGAGGAAAAATTCTCGCTCGCCAATCTCGGTCAGGTTCCTTCCTATATATCTTTTATGACCGCTCTGGACTACTATGAAATCACAACCCAGGTTCAGCGGGATTTTTTCGAGTCCGCGGCAGTCAAGAGGTCTAAAGAAATTAATTTGGATGGCAACGTCTTTCGGTATATCAAGCTTGCTCAAAATCTGTATGATAATTTTAAGAAAGAAAAGAATTTCTTTATTGCAACCCCTGAAAAAGCGCTTTTGGATTCATTTTACCTGATGTCCTTTGGCCGCTATAGTTTTGACCTTTCATCACTGGATGAAACGAAATTCAACCCACAGCAAATAAGACGGTTGAGCCGAAAATATCCGTTAAAGACTAAAAATGTGCTGAAAAAATATGGATATCTTGAGTCAACACGAAATATTTGAGATAGAAATTCTTGAGAAAATGAACAGCGCAAAGTTGCTTGAGCCAATTGTTTTTGGTGGCGGCACAATGTTGAGGCTCTGTCATGAACTGAACCGCTACTCTGCAGATCTTGATTTCTGGTTTATCAGAAAAATTTCTCACCAAAATTACGCAGATAAAGCACAAAATGCTTTGGGAAAAGAATATGACATTACTGACGCCACCATCAAGAAAAACACACTATTGTTTGAATTACGGTCTGGGAGTTATCCAAAAAGACTCAAAATAGAAATCCGGAGACAATTAAAGGAATGCGATTATCAGAAAACAATTGCATTTTCCAAGTTCACCTCAAAACAGGTTCTCGTAAACGCCCACACGCTCCAGCAAACAATGGAAAATAAGATAGACGCGCTCCTTGATCGTGGTGAAATAAGAGACTGTTTCGATATTGAATTTCTAATTCGCAGAGGCGTTTCCTTGCCCGATCTCTCTACCATTACAGTCGCCAACCTCCTTAAAAAAATATCAAAATTCAAGGACATCGACTTCAAAGTAAAGCTTGGCTCTATTCTGGAAAAAGATGTCCGCAACTATTACGTGGAAAACAGATTCAGTTTTCTCGAAGCTAAGCTAAACGCGTTAAATCCAAGCTGAATATAGAAAATTGGATAAGATAGTCTATGAGACGCCGGGTTTTTCAAGTGGAATCATTCATGGACGATTACTTTGAAAAAAACTGGTACAGAATCAGCCCTTTTTTTTATCACCTATTTCGATTATTTCACTTATTTCGAAAAACTGCTGATATGAAAATAAGTTGGAATTAAAGGGAAGCCATGAATGTCAAGGGGTTTATGTTGATATTAAAACGGGGTTTTAACCAAACTCATAACCCGAAGGTCACAGGTTCGAATCCTGTCCCCGCTACCAATAAATTGATAATAATTCCAGTTACTTCTATTATCCCACAGTTTTCCTAATCTGACGATACGCATCAAGTGGTACAATTTTGGACCATTTTTCTTCCGAATCCCATCGTACATCTGCCTCTTCAGCCCTTTTTTCGCCATTTTTTCCAACTGGCGCTTTAATCCCTGGATATCCCGGCCGGTTCGTTGGGCAACCGATTCCGGCGTCTCCACGCGAAGGGACATATTCAGATAAAGGTCGGCCTCTTCTTCTGAAAACAGTTTTTTCAATATCTTGAGTTCGACACCGGATTCGGTTTCAGGAAAGCCGTTGGAATACTGGTCGAGCTGATTCCGCAGTTTTTCATATATGGTTTGCGGCATTCGATGACTCCCATCAATTTTGTATGATTCCGTTTTCCTTGGCTTTTTTGACACTCTCCGGGTCATCCCACTGTTTTTCAATGCCGAAATCCTCAACAATGGTATTGGCCCCGATATATCCTGCGCCGCCGATAATCATTCCCCCCGGATAGACACTGGCACCGCAGACATAAAACCCTTCCAAGGGCGTATAGCACTGTGAGCATGCATCATTGGGTCTGAAATAGCCCATCTGGAGCGGAATATAGGCCCCCTGCTTGAATGATCCCCTCACCATATTAATGATTTTCTTTTCAATATATGTGGGCGGATAGACCAGCATATTGATCGGATCCAGGTTCGGGGCGTATGACTTCCACTCCTCGACACAAAGCCTGGCATAGTCCCATTTGTTCTTCTCCCAGTCATTGTCATAGGGCACCAGCATTTCCCATCTCCCGTTATGACAACCCTCAGGCGCCTGGATGGGATCAAAAAGAGAGCCGCAGGTTGCATGACCGTGTAGATTTTTCTCCGGGATCCCACCGGATTCCAGGGAATTGAGATGATCCAAGAGGGATTCGGTATCCTTAATGCCGAGAAATGCAATCATTGCCTGGTTTGCGTCATCATATGATTCGGTTTCGATGTATTTCGGGGCGCTCCTAAGGGCAAGGTGGGTGCCAAAGAATGTGGTCTTTTCCCATTCCCATTTTCCGGCGGATTCTTTTAAGGATGAGGGAATTTCATCTTCATCGAAGAATTCGAGAAATGTCTGGTGCGGATCAACAGTAGATGCAACAGCCGTAGCCTTTATCTCGGTTCCATCATCCAGCCGAACGCCCTGGACTTTTCCGTTGCCGATCAGCACCTTTGCCACCCTTGAATCATCCAGAATCGAACCGCCGGCGGCGATGATGGATTTATGAATTGCCGAGGAAAGCCGATGCGATCCGCCACTGCATAAAGCTACATTGGTCATCCGGTAGACATACAGCGGGAAGATATAGCCCAGCGCTTCATGGGGCGATAAGCCCCACATGGTAAACAGATTTAAAATACCGGCTTTTACAGGCTCCGAAAAATCATACATACCGAGTATTTCCGTCGGCGGCAGTTCGGCGATTTCATTAAAACGGCGGCCCACATCATCTCTGGCGCTGTTTAAGGCCTGTACCTGCTCGATTGGTGGTACCGGCGGCACATAGGTGAGCGGGATAAGGATCTTCTCGGAATATTCCTGGAAATCGGCATACATCCGGGCATACTCGGCCCCGTCCGTTGCCGAAAATTCGGCGGATATAAAGTCGGCTGTTTTTTTAGGATCGTTGTAAAATATCAATGGCTTTTGATTTTTGGTGATATAGGCGGCCTGCACTTTGGGATAAATGAATCTTACACCCCGCGACCTCAAATCAAAATCATGGTATACCGGCATGATCTCGGCCATCATGTGGTAAATGGCATGGGGGTTGTACTTGAACCCCGCGAATTCCAAAGTATCCAGACCGCCGCCGGTCTCGTGTCGGGCTTCGATTATAATAACTTTCAAACCGGCTCTGGCCAAATAGGCGCCGCAGATCAGTCCGTTGTGACCGCCGCCGATAATCGCCACATCATATTCTTTATCTTTCATATGAATCACCTCACTCCAAGATTTTGGGGGATTTCATTAATGTTGTCCAGATACCAGTCCAGTGCCTTTTCGGTCCACCAGACCTGCTCCCTTGCGCCCATGTCCTCGGCCACTTCACTGGCGGCAATGTATCCGGAACTTAAACCCGTGTAGCCGAATAAATGAATCGAATTGGAAAGATAAAGGTTTTTAAGAAACGTTCTTGACCCGCCGCCCTGCAGAACGCCCTGAACCGGTCTTTTCATATACCACTGTTCCGGAATCACGCTGCCGCCGAGCCAGTTTCCAAGTACCGCCGAGGGATTGTTTCGCTGCATGTCATAGGGGGTGTAGATGATCTGGTCCTTGATCAGCTTTTTAAAACCAGGCGCATACTTTTCAAATGTTTCCACTACCTGGTCGGCCATTTCATATTTGATCTCATCCCAAGCCGGCAATCCATCGAGGGAACCATTCTTCCATGATTTCGGGCATGGCGGGGCATCGAGCCATACAAAAGCGGTATGACACCCTTCGGGCGCCTGGCTCGGATCTGTCAACGTAGGGATGAACCAGTTGGCGCGGATTTCCGGGTGTATTACGCGGTTGATCAAATCCGTCCCAAAGCTCGTCATTGCTTCCGTATCTTTGCCCCCGAAATATCCCATAAAACAGCGCTGAATGCCGTCGTCATACTCGGAGGAGGCGAACTGCGGTGCGCCGTCCAAGGCCCAGTAAGTGGCAAACAGGTTCTGCTCATTATAGTCAAATTTATCGATCTTTGCGGCCCGATCGGAATCAATATTGTCATAGCCCACCATATGCTTAAACGTCGGGATAAGGGTGCAGTTGCTGATAATTTTATTCGCTGATATTGCTTCACCGGGAAATACCGCATGCTCGCTGAGCTGCACCCCGACCGCCTCACCGTTCTTCGTAATAATTTTTGTCACCGGACAGCAAGGAAGAATTTTGGCGCCATACGCGGTGGCCGCTTTGACAAGTGCGTGTGTCAGCGCATGCGATCCCCCCTTGGTTTGGTGCACCGGAAAAAACGGCCCGCACATCATGGTCAGCAGGGCGCCCATGGAGCCGACATTGGGATGAATCGGCGGCATACCGCCAATCCAGGTAAATGACTGGAGCATGGTCCGGATGTATTCGGATTCGTAAAGCCGCTTTGTCAATTCAAATCCATTCATATTCCAGATCTGGTCAAAGGTCAGATCGATTTCGCAAGCGGCCATGATGCCTTCGATCACTTTCCCTGTGCGCTCGAGGATTTCCTCGCTCGGTGCCTTATACAGAAAATCGTGCAGGACCAGCTTGGTCTCTTCAAGATTGTCCATCATGTAATCGGCCGCCTGCATGAACATAAGACCGTCTTTTTCCGAATGCCTTTCCCAGCTGTTAAAGGTTAAAATCGGATCAACCCCCATGAGCACGTTCTTGCCGTCGGCAAAGCTTTTGGCATAGCAGTAGTCCGTTGCAACATGCTCCAGGCCAAACCGGGACACCAGCTCCAGTTCGACAATACACGGGCTCATCGCCTGGATAAGCCATGTGGCGTGCAGGTTGTGGACGAATCCCGGAAGTCCGGGCTCTGTTGTATCGCAGTGAGCCCCGCATTCCCCTCTAGCCTCGAGCACGAGGGTCTTGAGGCCGGATCTGGCCAGATAAGCGGCAGCGGCCAGGCCATTGACACCTCCGCCGATAATGATGACATCATAGTCTGCCATTGTGCCTCTCCTTTATTCGCTTTTTAATACTGCGTTACGGCCTTTAATGGTTTACTGTATGAGTCGTTTTCCGTTTTTTTCAGAGAATGCCGCTGGCGCCCTTTCATCATGCTTGCATAAGCGTCGTTTACTTTTTCTTCAATGTCGCGACCGGCTTTCTCAACGTATTTTTTCCGGTTAAAAAGATAGATAATATATTTGTAAAAATTTTTAATGAGGAGTTTCATCACGCCAAAGTTAAAAAATATCTTTGCCATGCCGGGGATATCATCCGGATCAATGGTGATCTTGAATTCCCAATCCACCGGATCGGTTATTTTACCAACGATAAACACATTGTCGCTTTCAGGGTCCTTTTTAATTTTATAGTATCTGAAATCCATTTTCAGCTCGGTTTTTCCAAGGCCTCTTGACCATAATTTCATAGTGCACCCCCATTTTGACGGTCTATGTATTTTGGCAAAACCATTCGGAGCAATTGGTGATGTCTTTTTCCGGAAAAACTTAATTAAGGATAATCGACTCCTTTTCCATTTCTTTAAGCTGCTCATTGTAATTGACGGCAAGAATCCGAAGCAGCGGGACGAGCTTCAGTACCCTTGTCGCGTTTCCAACCAGCACAATTTTTTTCTTGGCAATGGAAACCATGACATTGAGCTTATTGGACCACGTCCGGTGAGCGTCATCAGCGCTCAAATTCATTTCAACATCCGCTTTATCCGGCGGACTTCCAGAACCGTACTTCAATTCTTCACCGCGGGAATCAATCCAGATAGTGACGTCCGGGTTTGAATAGTTAAACACCAGCAGGTTCTTGAGCCCTTCTGCCTTAGCCTTGATGGAAGCATCCTTGAATGTTTTGTCAAACATCCCCAAAATGGCTGTTGAAACCTCTTCCGCATTATTCCAAAATTCAGACATGATTCTCTCCTCCCGGTTGGTTGGTTAACATTTTAATGAGATTAAGTTTCCGTATTGCCCAGAAGCATTTGAAACCAGAAGCTCTCCTCCCGCGTCCGCTTTAAATTGATATGTACGGTCTTGATTTCCGTAAATTCGTAAAGCCCTTCAAGACCGCTTTCCCTGCCGATGCCGCTCTGTTTATACCCGCCGAATGGAAAATTGGGATTCAGCATATGCCAGTCATTAATAAAAACCGTTCCTGCACGCAGTTTCTGGGCAATCTTGTTCGCCCGCTCTATATCGCTACACCATAGGCCGGCGGTTAGTCCGTAATCGGTGTCATTAGCCATGGCGAGCGCCTCCTGCTCATCTTCATACGGGATCAAGGCGATGACCGGCCCGAAAATCTCCTCCCGGCAGATGGCCATGTCATGACGGGCGTCCGCAAAAAGTGTCGGCTCCAGCCAAAACCCTTTTTTAAACATATCCCCCTGGGGAACGCCGCCGCCCATCAACAGCCGGGCGCCCTCTTCCTTGCCCATATCAATATAACGCCGGATGCTTTCCAATTGCCGCCTTGAAATCACCGGCCCCATATCCGCGTCAGAATCCATTGGATCATCCAAAACAAGTGTTTTCGCACGCCCTACAATCAGATCCAGAAACTCCGGATATATTTCTTCCGGAATATAGACCCGGCTGCCGGACATGCAGACCTGTCCCTGATGGATCAACCCGCCGAACAGCACCCCGTCCACCGCCAGTTCCAGATCCGCGTCATCCAGCACAATGGCGGGATTTTTGCCGCCCAGTTCCAGCGTAACGCGTTTCAGATCCCGAGAGGCCTTTTTCATAACCTCCTTGCCGATTTCAGTGGACCCGGTCATGCTGATTTTATCCACCAGCGGATGCTCGACCAGCGCATCCCCGGTTTCACCGCCGGGGCCGGTCACGACGTTAAAGACGCCTTCGGGAAGGCCGAGAGCGTCAATAAGCTTCGTCAATTCCAGCAGACTTAAAGAAGCGGATGACGACGGCTTTATGACCACGGTATTTCCGGCAATGAGCGCCGGGATCAGCTTCCATGCGCCAAGAAACAAGGGAAAATTCCAGGGCACGATACATCCGACTACCCCGATCGGCTCCCGGACCGTATAATCCCAGTACAAGGCCGGGAAGTTCGCCTGCGCGCGGGATTGGGGTTCGGACAGGTATTCCGCCATCTCGGCAAATTTCTGGCAGAAAAGCCCGACCAGCGGCACTACCATGCCTTCCGTGAGGCGCATGACCATGCCCGCATCCGTGGTTTCAAAGACGGCAAGGTCTGACGCATGATCGGCAATCCGCTGCTCCAGTTCAAAAAAATATTTGGCCCGTTCGCGGGGATGCATGCCGCTCCAGTCGCCTTTATCAAAGGCCTTCCTCGCCGCATGGACCGCCCCGTCAACATCATCAAACGATCCATGTGCCGCATATCCGATGGTCTCTTCATTGGCGGGATTGATCATGGGAAATGTTTTTTTCGATTTGGCGTCTTCCCATTGGCCGTTGATGTAAAGTCTGTATGTATTCATATTATGGCCTCACCGCGATTTTTAACGTTTTGCTTTTGAGGTCCTTAGACATCTCGTATCCTTTTAATATGTCCTTTAGCGGCATGGTGTGCGTCCATAACGGATCCAGGTTGACATTTCCATACTGAAGCAGATCCAAAAGCCGCTGGAGCCGATATCTCCCGCTGGGACAGAGGGTAGTTACAAATTTCCGGTGATAAAAGGTGTCCGGGACGATGGAATCGTGGGCTGTCGGGATGGAGAGATTCTCAAAATCGAATCCATATACCCCCAGGCTGGTAATGGCCCCGCCGATGCGGGCGGTCCCGAACGCGCCCTGGAGCGTTTCCTCCTTTCCAACCGCTTCTACCGCGATATTAACCCCGTACCCCTCGGTGATATCCAGTATCTTGTGAACCACATCCGAATCCGTGGGGTCCAACACAATATTGGCGCCCATTTTTTTTGACACTTTCCGCCTGAAGGGATCCGGTTCCACTGTAATGATCAGGCCGGCACCAAGCGCTCGGGCCGCCGCTGTCACACACAGTCCCAAGGGCCCTTGGGCAAAGATAGCGATGGCGTCCCCGACTTTCATGCCGGCACGTTCCAAAACCCCGACACCGGTTGAAAATATATCGCCCGTAAGTATTCCCTGTTCATCACTTAACGCATCGGGAATCTTGCAGATGCTGAACGGCGCAAAAGGAACGCGCACATATTCCGCCTGATATCCGTCCATCACGATTCCATGCTGCACACGCCCCTGGGGATTTAAACAGGCGCTTGGCTCGCCCTGCTGGCAACTCGCGCAATACCCGCATGACAACATACAAGAAGCGACCACGCGATCACCGATCATGAAATCCTCAACCCCATCGCCCATATCGACTATTTCTCCAACGCCCTCGTGGCCCATGGCCACATTTGGCAGGGGCAGTTCCTCTGCATGGACGTCCGTACCACAGATAGTGCACAACCTGACCTTGAGGATGACATCCATGGATTCCTCGATTACCGGGACATTTCTTTTCTCAACGACAAGGACGCCGGGTTCCTTGCGCACACATGCCATCATTTTGTCGGCCATAACCCACCTCCCCTTTGTATTTACCGATATTCGTTATATTGGGACCAGTGTCCTTAACTCAGGGGACCTTTAATCCCCTTCTTCCTTGATAGGGACGGTCTGATAAGGGTAAATTCTCTTAAGTTATTGGCATCGATGTTGCCTCAAACAAACTGGCCAGAAATTAGATTAAAATTTGCCGGACGTGAAATATCACCTTTGCTTTTAAAGGTGATGGAGAGCTCCTTCCAGATTAGTGGAGCCAGAATAAAACAATGTTTTTTACACTAAACAAGGATTTTGTTTACATTTAATGTTTACAAATCCCGTGCCAAAGTTTATTATTTTTTGATAATCACGCCAACCTTTTGTTTTTGATGAATTTAAAAACATTTATCAGTTGACGAAAAAAATTTCAGGCAAGACACTTCCCGCCAAATATGGTGGAGCTTCCACATATGGCGGGTTGAGATTTCCAGGAAAAATACATGAATAACGGGAAAGCGGTCCGCTGGGAAGCATTGGGGCGCTCTATGCGATTCTTCTGCTTTATTTATTTCTCTGCATTTTCACGATTTTTGCGTTGCGGAGATATGCTCTTGAAACAAAAAAAAACAAAAAAACTATTGCTTGATTAAGACATGAAAAAATGCCACCATATTTCGTGGGCTTAGCCACATTCCTAAACTCTTAGGATTTTTTGACTTTGCAAAAGATTAGTTTATATGAACAGAACGAAGCGCCCCTCTAACAGGCATTTAAAGCACATACAGAGGGAATTTCACCGTGAATAATCTTCCGTCAAAATCCATAGAAAATCTTACATTTTTAAAAACAATCTTTGATTCACTTCCCGGTTCGGTCTTTATCACCGATCAAAACGATTTAATAATCATCACCAATAAAACCGCTGACAACCTTCTCGGATATACACAAAACGAAATAACCGGACGTCATATTTCGATATGCTTAAGTAATCCATACCCTCGATCCATCCCAAAAAGCCACTCCCCGATGCATCTCATTAAAAAAAACGGAGATCAGGTTGCCGGAAGCATGTTCCTTTCAGAACTGAAATCAGAAAATGATAACGGTTTATATAAAACGTATACTTTTGAACCTCTCACGGATGAAAAATCCATTGAAATGTCTCTGCCGGAAAGGTTTGAGTTTGAAAAGCTGCTTACGGAATTGTTTGCCACTTTTATCAACATCCAAGAAACCGAGTTTGACGCCAAAATCAATCACGCACTTGAATGTATCGGTCAGTTTCTGGGAATTGATCATTGCCATTTATTTCAATACGATGAAGACGCAGAGACATATGTAAACACCCATAGCTGGTCGGGAAAGGGCGTCAAACCCATTCCGCTCGGCATAAAAGATTTTGAAGCGCCATGGATTGCCAGTCAATTGCTTGATTTTAAAAATGTTCACTTTAACGAGGTAGATGAACTCCCAGACGAAGCTGATATCGACAAAGCACTTGCCAGAAAATTCGATATCAAGTCATTTTTAATGTATCCCCTTATAGACAAAGAACTGGTCGTTGGTGGCCTTTTGCTTGCCCATGTCATCAAAGAAAGACGATGGAGTGAAGATTTAATTGTACGGTTAAAAATTGTGGCAGATGTTATTTCAAGCCTTCTGATAAAAAGACGTTCCGATAAACGGCTTCAATCGGCCTTTCAGGAAATCAAACAACTGAAAGAACAAATTGAAAACGAGCGTAATTATCTCAGAGAAGAAATTGCCCAGGAGCATAATTTTGAAAATATCATCGGAAAAAGCAAAGCACTTCTTCAAACCATCAAAAAAGTAGAAAAAGTTGCCCCCACGGAATCCACCGTCCTGATTCTTGGTGAAACTGGAACCGGAAAGGAGCTGATTGCCCGAGCCATACACAAAAAAAGCCTTCGAAAAGATGCACCGCTAATCAAGGTGAACTGTGCCAGCCTGCCGTCCACCCTTATTGAAAGCGAATTATTCGGTCACGAAAAAGGGGCATTCACCGGCGCACATACCCAGCGCAAGGGCCGCTTTGAACTGGCTGACGCCGCCACCCTCTTTTTAGATGAAATCAGCGAATTGACGCTGGAAGCCCAAGGAAAACTGCTTACCGTTCTGGAATACGGTGAATTTGAGCGCATGGGAAGCTCCCGCACCATAAAAGTGGATGTCCGGATCATCGTGGCCACCAATCGCGACCTTGAAAAAGAGGTAGATCAGGGAAACTTTCGCAAAGACCTCTGGTATCGATTAAATGTGTTTTCCATCAAGGTCCCGCCGCTTCGTCAACGAAGCGAAGACATCCCGATGCTGGTCAACTGGATGTTGGATAAGTTCTCAAAACAATTGGGGAAACAAATCAGCACAATCCCTTTCGGAACGATGAAAGCCCTTGAACAGTACCCATGGCCTGGAAACATTCGGGAGCTTCAAAATGTGATCGAGCGTTCCATCATCAACTCACAAGGCAACGTTCTTCTGCTGACCGACAAACTTAAAATCAATGCGCCTGAAAACCTTCCCGAATGCCATCGAAAAACCATGTTTGAAATGGAACGCGAGTATATCCTGAAAATTCTTAAAGAAACAGATTGGAAAATAGAAGGCAACAATGGTGCCGCCAAAATACTGGGGCTTCCGCCCAGCACATTGCGAGCAAGAATGAAAAAGCATGGGGTTCACCGTCGACAGCATAAGCATCTATATTGACTCCATAATATTAATTACAACTGTGAGTAAAATTTTGACTATTTTGAAAAATGCTTTTAAATAGTTTTCAGCTTATGATTGGCGTATGAGTTACACAAAAATTTAATAACCGAAAAGGGAGCTTTTTCACTGATTTTCAATAAGTATCCCGGCCTGAGATTGACATAAGTCGATAGCAAATCAATACCAAGCCATATTTTCGGATTGGTTTTATTGAAAATGTTAAAGCCTTCTAAAATGATGGCTTCCTGTGTAGTGATGTCCATGATGGTACGATATTAGATAAGACTTCTTTATGGGATTCATTTTTCATTGCCTATTTGATCAAATAACGGATCAATTTTTCCCGGCCGATTTGCACAGATGATCCTCTTTAGCTCATAGTCGTACCCCTGAATGACCGTGCTTGCATTGTGGCAGAATCCCTGTTTTTTTTAACTGCGGGACAGGACAATTAAGAAGGGTTTGGGACAGATATAGTTTCAATTGAGTAAAAATAACCTCAACGTTGCTTCCATGGCGCGATTTCTCTTCTAAGTAACTTAACGGTTTAAGGTTTAAGA
>JAGYOX010000030.1 GCA_018399235.1 Desulfobacterales bacterium
GTAGAGCAGATGGAGGTAACCCTCTCCATTGATCAATTCCAAAAAAAATTGAAGGTCTTTGGAGATCGTCAATGGGTCTGGGAAGGTGGGGAAGAAGGCGAAGGTAGCTTTAAACCCTCTTCACCCGAACCTTTTTTAACTATGCCTGTAACCTACGCCAACGCGTACGGGGGCGTAGCCCTTTTGGATGAAGCGATGGAAGGGTCTTATCATGACAACCCTTTTGGCAAGGGATATGTAACACAAAAGGATCATGTAAACGGCACGCAATTACCCAATATTGAAAGCCCTGATGAACTTATAGGCCAATGGACGGACCAGCCCAAGCCTGCCGGCTTCGCCCCTTTGCCTAGGGTTTCACCATTGCGTGGACTACGCGGACTTAATGTCGATCTAGAAGCCCAAAAAACAACCTGTGATCCAGAGTGTTTCTCATGCGCGCACCCTGACATGATCCTTCCCCGGCTCGAAACAGGAAAAGAGATATCACTTAAAGGCATGACTCCCGAAGGCATTTGGCGGTTTGCCCTGCCTGATATCCGGATGGGGCTGCAGGTTTCTCTGGGAGAGAGCGTATCTTGCTTTACTTTATGTCCCGATACCCTTTGCCTGTTTCCTGAGGAAAAACGATTTTTCATTTTGTTTCGTAGATCCTTTGTGTACCCTTTCAAAAGGGAACAATTGCGGACCACTCAAATACTCGATATAACCAACCAGGATGACCATCAAAAAAATTTCTTTAAAAAAAATCAAATAGATAAAAGTCTACAAAAGGCAGACCAGGACCCTGAGGATCCCATCGCCTTAATCCCCATCATGGATGAGAAGCTTCTCTCCAAACCTTATTCCGAGTTTATGGATAATTATCCTCTAAATAATATCATATTAGAACTTCCCGTCTGTAAGGGTTAGGAGAAAATTATGGGTCTTATTCCAGTTCCCGGGCTGCATGGCGGATATCTGCAAATAGCTATATCTGCCTTTACCATGCATAATCAATCCATCCCCGTTGTGCCAGCAGCCCCCAATGTGCCGGGAATAATTGAAACCCCCGGTTTCATGGCGGCGCCGGGAGGCTTCTTAGGCGCCAAGCTTGCACGAACAGTTTTTTTTGACGGCAGTCCTGCAGTCCAAGAAGGGCATGACATAGGCTTTTTCATCCCCCACATTGCCGCACCGTTAAATATTTTAATGGCCGTTCACACGCTTCTTTCCAAACATAAAGTTTTTTTTCCAGTAAGTAGCGTCCAGATAGAAGGAAAACCAATGGGGGTTTATGCACTCCTTTTTATTCCGGGAGAGATCTGCGCCAACCCGGTTTCCCTTCCAACCGGGGTTGTCCTGCTATTTAAAGGAACCATCCTTTCTTCAATATCATTGGCAGATATTGCCGCCGGCCTATGGACACTCGCCAAAGACGTCGCCTTGGATATGGTCTGGAATAAACTTACATCAGGCAATGCCTGGGGAACCGGTAGCACCAATCTTACAAGTGGCGCGAACTTACTCGGGCGCATGGGAAATCGGATTTTTCGACCCTCCCCTCAAGTTCTGGAAGGTTTAGGACGAACCTTTTCTGAGATGATACGGGCCGGAGGTGCGCGGGGTGTACTCAATGTGACAGCCCGTACCCTTGGCGGTGAGACACTAGACGCTATCGGTAGCAAGATTTTAAAAGATTATGTATGGGAAAAAGGGGTTTTAGGACTATGAAAGCGGAGGATCGTTTTTCAACTAAAACCGGCTTCGCCTTACTTGCGGTGGACAACGAAAACCGGCAGATTGTTTCCGTGGCATGGAAAGAAACCCACACGATAAATGCTGATGGATATTGTACGCCTGCTGAGTCTCAGGAACCGTTTATTTTTGATCCGGCCATGCAGGAAGAAATGGATTTGCAGGAGCCGGAGATCATGCCGTTTAAACTTGCAACTGATCTTGTTGTGATTGGCAATGCTTATGCCCCCGGAGGCAAGGCCGTAACCCAAATGACCGCCGCTGTTGAAATAGACAAAATAAGCAAGGAAATTCTGGTGATCGGCGATCGAACGTGTACCTATAGAGAAGGGGCACCCCCGTTGGTTTCTGAGCCAGAACCCTTCCAGGTAATGCCAATTTGTTATGAGAGGGCCTATGGCGGTGTTGATATGACCATTGAAGAACAGCCTTTAAACAGCATTATGGACACACTTAATCCACCGCTTGGCGCATACCCACGCAATGATTATGGGCTTGGCTATGCCCTCACCAATAATCCGGACCGCATCGAGGGGCTTGCCCTGCCCAATCTTGAGGATCCCCATGATCGGCTCAGCCCGGAGCGGATTATTGTTTGGGATATTAACAAATGGTGGCAAATGCCATTGCCACAAAGCTTTGACTGGTTTTCTCCGGCCTGGTTTCCAAGGGCTGTTTATTTCGGTGGAATACCCGCCGGCTACCCGGCAGATGATCGCGATGTCCCTGAAGTACAACGTGGCTACATTGAGCCGGGGTTGGTCGGCGAACTCAATGAAAAGCCCTTTGACCAGCGACTACAGCTTGAACTTGCTAATGCCGCCTCGCCCGGATTAATATTGCCCTATTTAAAAGGGAATGAAACCATTTTGCTAAAAGGGATGAGGCCTGAAGGGGATTGGAATATTGTTCTGCCCGACAACACCCCGCATATCCTTCTAAGATATAAAGATAAAGACTACCCTCTTGAAACCGTACCCCATACCATAATTATAAATACAGAAGAGGCAAAGCTAACAACCATCTGGCGGGGCAGCTGGCGAACCATAGAAAATCTTCCCAAACGGCTCCCGCATTTTAAGGATCCGGATGTCGATCCCTTGGAAGGGATCGACATTTTTGTAAACGGATTGCAAATCCATTAACCTAATACTTCTTGCTTCTGTTCGGTTCTTTATGGATTCAATTTGATTGTCGGCCCAGAGGCGGTTATTCCAGATGCGTCCAAAGTTATCTTACCCCCGCCGCCGTGGATCTCGACTTTAGTGTTGGCCTTAACCTTGATATTGGAACCGTCCATTTCAATGATACTTTTCCCTGCAAGTATGGATACAGTATTGTTGCCATGAACGATAATATCCTTACTCCATACTCTGGCTTCAGATTCACTGACTGCAGCAAAATCAGGATCTCCCGAAATCAGGACCCCCTGTCCCCCCTTCCCGCTTATGGAAACACCCTTTCCGGTGCCCACAACAGTAACCCCTTTAGAGTCTCCTTTGACTGAAACGCCTTTGGTTTCTCCATGAAGACTCACTGACTTTGAAGCTTTGAGGCTATAGTCACCTTTATTAACAGAAACCGTCCTGTTTCCCTTCTGAACCGTCAAGCTGTCATTGCCAGTAACAGAACTTGACTGGTTCCCACCCACAGAAATAGAGTTATTATTTAAAATCTCCTCGGTCATGTCCTTTTGGGCATGAATAAATATCTTTTCATGGCCTTTTTTGTCTTCAAATTGAATTTCATTCATTCCCCCTGTTCGAATCACACTTTTGGTCTGATTTGATTCGGTCACGGGGCTAGTGGTATCCGGATTGGGAACGGAACCTGAAATGATGGGACGATCCGGATCACCGTCCACGAATGTTAAAAGCACCTCCGTGCCCTTGTGCAAAGGGAAATGCATACCGTAGTTGCCGCCGCTATAGGGCTGGGCCATTCGGACCCAACGGGAGGCCTTGCCAGCGGGGTTACCGCTCTGGTCAAAGGGGAGAATCACCTTATAGCGGCCCTGATCATCTATCTCCGCATACTGACCGTCGCCTGCCGCATCGATAGTGGCATTCATGCTTCCGTAAAACCTGGGTTTGGTGGCCCTTCGCTCCGGCCGGAACTGAATATTTCCGGGTATCAAAACAAATTGATTATTGTATCCCATTTGACCTTCGCCTGAATCGCCAGACGGATGCCCCCCTTCAAAAAGAAATCTCGAGGATCTACCTTCATGCTTTAACTCGGCCACAAGGTAACGTTGGTTATAGGAATCCCGATAGTGATCTGTAAGCTCAAACAAAAAACCAGGGCAAAGGTTGGCAGCCGTACTCTCCCCGTAAAAAATGCGCTCACGACAGAGAAAATCCTCGGCCCTGATCCGGGCCAGAGTATTTCCCGCCTCCGGTGTTTTAAAATGCTCACCGTAAATATAGACGGTTCCCCTACCGTTTTCAGTGTCAACGTCAGCCTCCCCTTTTAAATCCAACGTTGGCCTTCGATAGTTATAGTCTCTGAGAAGCACTTTCATAGGAAGCATCTGGTGCCGACAGGTAAAATTATGAACAGAGTCCTCCTCAGTGGGCACCTGACCTGATGGGGGAAGATAGGGAATCGCCGTTTCACCGGAAACATTCCCATGGGATGTGGAACTGTCTGTAATAATAATCTTATCGCCATTTTCAGTCTGATCGAAATAATAATATATGCCTTCCCGCTCCATCCAGCGGGATATAAAATTAAAATCTGTTTCCTGAAATTGACATATATATTCCCAAGGCTCATAAGTGGCGGTTAACCTGAACTCGTAATCGTTGCTGGTCAGGCCCGTCTGGTTTAATATCTCTTCGATAATATCCGGTACGCTTTTATTGAGAAAAAGCTGATTTTCATGATACAGGTTCGCCTGCCAGAGCCGCGGCACCAGGACGGCCCTGTAAAAAATGGTTTCATCGACTTCCTGGAGCTGTTCAAACTTGGCCAGTATCCCGTTAATGTGAATTTCGTTATCCGGCACAGTGATGGTCAATCTCGCCGGATTCTGAAGCAGCGAACGGGAGTCGATTTCCGGATCTTCAGCTGCCAGAGTAATATCAAACTCGTACAGCCGGGATATTCCCTCGGTACCTGTAAATCGGGCTACCAGGAAGGTATCTGCCGGATAAGCCCTAGATACGAATGCATATTCCTTCTGGGCCTGGTATCCAACTCTCATTACTGACTCCCGTTAAAGCTGATATCAAAGGACCCGTCCGATGCGATGTCCAGATGTACCGCCGAAGGCATTTCGGCCTCGCCCATGCGGGTCAGGATTTCATGCGACATGCGCGGCATTATGGTCCCCGTCATGATATAGTCGATATTTCTGGCACCGGTTTCCACCTCTGTGCAGCGATCCGCGATCTGTTTGAGAACCGCATCCGAATAGGTCAGTTTCATCTTGTGGGTATCCGCCATCCGCTTCACCAGCTTGTTCATCTTTAACGCTACAATGTCTTTTAAAATATCCGTGGGCAGCGTTTTATATGGAATGACCGTCATTCGCGCGAGAAGGGCCGGTTTGAAATGATTGCTCAGCACCGGCCGGATCGCCTCGGTAACGGTCTCAAGGGGCGGCGGTGAGTCGCCTCCGCACATCTCCGTAATGATATCAGTAGCCAAGTTGCTGGTCAGAAAGAGCACCGTATTCCGGAAATCAATGATCCGTCCCTCACCGTCCGCCAGCCGGCCCTTGTCAAACACCTGGTAGAAGAGGCTCATAACTTCGAGATGCCCCTTTTCGACTTCGTCGATAAGCACCACGGAATACGGCCGCTGGCGGACGGCCTCGGTCAATACCCCGCCCTCGCCGTAGCCGACATACCCAGGGGGCGATCCGATAAGGCGGCTGACCGTATGCTTTTCCTGGAACTCGCTCATGTTAATGGTCACCATGAAATTCTCACCGCCAAATAAAATCTCCGCGATGGCCAGACCGGTTTCGGTTTTACCCACGCCGCTGGGTCCGGCCAATAGAAAAACGCCCATCGGCTGCATGGGATCCTTGATCCCCGCCTTGGCCGACTTAATGCCTTCGGCAATGATCCCCAACGCCTCGTCCTGTCCCTTGATCCTCTGCTTCAGGTTGTCCTCAAGATTTAAAATGTTCCGGGCGTCATCCCGCATGACCCGCCCCAGCGGAATCCCGGTCCAATCCGACACTACCTGGCAAACCACGTCCGGATCAACCTCTATAGGGACCAGTGGCGAGCCCTGCTGTATGGTTTCGAGTTCTTTGGCAGCATTTTCTATTTGCCCGCCCAGATCTTTTTTTTCCTCCTCCCCTGCTGTTTCATTCAGGGATTGCCGGAAATCAATAATTGAACGGGCGGCTTCCTTTTCCTTGAGCCATTTTTCCCTGATCTTTGCCAACTCGTTCTGATGGGCATCCAAATCATTGTTTATAGCCTCAAACCGATCCTCATCGATAGCCAGCCCGTGGCTTCGATCCCGTTCGATGGCGGCAAGCTCTCTTTCCAGGTTCTGAATACTGCGCTCCTTGTCCTCAATGACATCGGGCTTTGCGG
This sequence comes from Desulfobacterales bacterium, assembly GCA_018399235.1. Lineage (GTDB taxonomy): Bacteria > Desulfobacterota > Desulfobacteria > Desulfobacterales > Desulfosalsimonadaceae > M55B175. The sequence continues at coordinate 6,297 of JAGYOX010000030.1, forward strand.
ATAGCAGCACTTTGACGCGTGCTGCACTGGTATCTAAGAGATCCACTGCCTTGTCAGGCAACTGCCGTCCTGAGATGTATCGGTTTGAAAGCTCGGCTGCCGCCTGGATGGCATCATCTCTGACCACTACCCTATGGGTCTGCTCGTATTTTTCCTTCAAGCCCCTTAAGATAAGCACGGCCGTTTCTTCTGAAGGCTCATCCAGCTTAACCAGCTGGAAACGCCTGGCCAGGGCTGCATCTTTTTCAAAATATTTCTTGTATTCCGACCACGTCGTGGCGGCAATGGTTCGCAACTCCCCCCTGGCAAGGGCCGGTTTCAAAAGATTGGCTGCATCGCTCATGCCAGCCGCCCCGCCAGAGCCGATCAGGGTATGGGCCTCATCAATAAATAAGATAATCGGCTTTTCTGATGCCTTGACTTCGTTGATAACGCCTTTCAAGCGGTTTTCAAATTCCCCCTTCATGCCGGCACCGGCCTGGAGGAGCCCCATATCAAGCCCCAGAATGGATACATCCTGCAACAGCTCGGGAACGTCTCCTTCGATTACTCGAAGCGCCAGGCCCTCAACTACAGCGGTTTTACCAACACCGGCCTCACCCACCACGATGGGATTGTTTTTGCGCCGCCTCGCCAAAATATCGACCATCTGCCGGATTTCCCGATCCCTCCCGAATACCGGATCGATTTCTCCAGCTCCGGCCTTGCCGGTAAAATCAATGCAAAAGCGGGCCAGGGCGGTCTCACCTTCGGGCCCCCTTTCCACTTCTTCTGCCCCTGCTTCCCGTCCTGCAACGGTCTCGGTCGAGCCTTTGGTTATATCCCAAAATGATGCCATCAGGCTGTCACGGCTGATGGTACCTACCAGTTCGGCAAAACCGCCGGTGGAGAACTGGGTGGGACGGCTTAAAAGCGCAAGTATAAGCGCCCCGGAACGGATTCTGGATTCCCCCAGATTTATTGAAGAAAAGAGCCAGGCCTCTTGAAACCAGTCCAACAAAACCGGAGAAAATACCGGCTTGGCGGCATTCCCGGTTTTCAACGCCTCAAGGGTTTGATCCAGGCGCTTACGCAATTGAGCCGGGTCTATTTCAAAATGACGAACGATGATGGGTATATCCGACTGGGATTCCTCCATCAACTTGGCCAGCATGTGTTCAACGGTAACCTCGTAATGTGTGCGTGATACACAAAGTCCGGCTGCAGCCTCAAGGCAACGGGTGCAGTATTGATTTAAACGGGCCAGTAGCTCCTTAATGTCAACGGTTATCATATACTAACCTCCTATGCGGCTGGTGAATAAACCTTGCGCATTTCTCCCACGCGTTCACCCGAAAAAATCCATGTATTTAACCCGATTCGGGCTCGATTCGGATCCCCCAAACAGACTGTTTTAGCCTCGCCTTCGGCTAAAATTACTTCAACGTCATACTCCAGATTCTCAAGGACATAAAAATCCGTTAAAAAACAGGTTAGACGATAGTTGTCCTCCCCCGGATAAAAGCTTTGAAATGCTGCTGTTTCAAGCGGACCGAGCCGGATTTTAAACTTGCCCATCCGGTCTAGCACCTCTTCGCCAATAGTCGCATTGATACCCAGGCCATGCGCCATTGATCCTAGAAACAGTTTCTGGTCCTCCGGTATTCTCGCCTTTCTCTCTATGCATGGAACAACCGACACGGGAATCCCCTCGAGTACATCCCGCAAAATAGCTTCAAGTCCCATGCTTGAACGGGGTCTCTGTGTCAGTAGGCCGATATATCTGATCAGTTGATATGGATCGGCTACCGCCTCCCGAACGGGTTTGTCCCCCATGCCCAGCAGGCAGAAAAGCCTTTCCAGATGGGGCTGGCTGTTTGCTTCGAAAACCTGGAACGACTGGCGGTATTTGATACAACACTCGTAGAAAAGCTCGAAAATCCGTTGATTGATAAAATCAAGAAAATCCCTGGATACGCTTTCATCTTCGGCCGCTTCAGCCATAAGATCCTCGGTATAAAAGGTAGGAAGCGGCGAAGAGCTGCCATATAGGCCCAAAAAATTGGCGGTGACGTCATAGCCCGTTTGGTCATCGATTTCGGTTTCCCTGATTTGAGAAATATCTGCCGGCGGGAATGAAAGCGAGAGTTTGGGACGAATCCGAATGACGTCTGCGGAAGGCATATCTTTTTGAATATCTCCCTGCTGATCCCACGATAGCCTCCGGAGCAGCCTGATTGCCTGCAAAAAACTAAAGGCATGCCCCTCTCTTAGAAGGTCCAACTTGAGTTCCGGCGTGACTCCCGGTGATTTAGTCCTTTCCGGGTTACTCATAAGATAAAGATCTCCCCAAATCTTTTTTAAACCCGATTCGATGTATGGATTATATTAACGGATGCTGCCCGATCCGGGCCTGCCATTGATAAATATCCCCCTTCACCGCTTCATTGACCGTCAGGCGTGTGTATGTATTGATTGAAGCATAATTGCCCAAAAAATAATCCATTATATTTCCAAAAAGGTAGAGATCACCCGGCCCCACGAAATGATCCTGGCGGATCTTCATCTCAAGCTCCAGACCGCGCATCATTATTCCGGAAACCATGCGGTTGGCACCCTTGGCATGCAGCGTTTCAATCCCGGCAATCCGTTTTCGGTTGGCAATAATAGTGGTTTTGTCCCGGGTTTCCTCAAAAATATAAAGCTCCAAAAGCGTTCGGAGACTTTCGGCGCTTGAGAGGGAAAGATAGTTTAACGACAAATGTGAAATAAACCGCCATAACAGATTACTGCCAATGGGCGGCAATACGTTAGTGGTCGGCACAGTAATATTTTGAAATTCAACAAACTCCGGAGAACTGCTGGTTGGTTGAGAAATATCTCCAACCTGGAGGCCTTCGGGCAGATTGGCATTGGTGCAATTGACTTTAACCGAAATGATTTCAGTCCGGGGGGTATCGGCAGTTTCCGGATACGCAAAGGAAAGCAGCACATTAAAGCCGGAGCCAATCGGGGAACGCCTCAATTTAGTATAATATATTGGTCGGCCCGCTTGTTTGGCTGAAAACAGGTCAAACGGTACATAGAGTTTCTCTTTAGCACTTCCCTGAACAAAACCAACGACCCTATCTACTGAATAAACCTGGAAATGATTGGCATTTGTGCCGGCAGGGCGAACTTCGTAATCCGGCTTTCGATGATCCAGACGAATGGGATCGGCTTCATGGCTAAAAATATTAATCGCCGGTGTGGCGCCTAAGACAAAATTTGACGGTCTCACGCGGGGCGGCTTAAACGGTAATGAATCAAGGACGAATCTAATCGTAAAGTCATTGCCTTCCCCCCGGGTTTCCCATTGCTGCCATCCAAAAAGATCCAGAAATAAAAATTTGGACGGCAGAACAAAATATTCCTGAAGAACCCGATAGCCTGGAAAAGATTGGGGCGGATAGGGGAACAGGCTCTCGCTCTCGTCAAATCCCACCGGTTTTAAATTATCTGCGGGCAATACCAGGGTTTGCCCCCCTTCAGCGGGGGTCAATTCAATATGCGTTAGATGGTTTTGAAGCAGCATATACAAATCCGCGGCCACGGAATAATCACCACCGATGTAAAACCTCAAAAAATCAAGCTGCCAATCAGATAGCTGCGGCCCAGTGAGCTGCATCTCCAGACTTATAACCGGGGCCTTGCCGGCTGCTTCCTCTAATCTTGCCTCATGGACCCTCAGTGGGTGGACCTCAGTTTCGTAACATGTCCGAAAAAGACATGGTGTTCCATCTACCGGCACAGAAGCAAGCTGGACGCCTGAAGGAATCTTTACAGATTGTTTAAGCGTGGGTTTCGGGGTAAACGAGATGATGGTGGCGGAGGGAATCGGCCGTAAATAATGGGGCCAAATCAACTGGACCAGTTCGTGGATAATTTCAGGGAATTCATCGTCGAGCTTCTGGCGCAAAAGGCCCGTTAAAAAAGCCACCCCTTCCAGCAACCGCTCGACATCCGGGTCTGTGGAAGGCCCGCTCAACATGGGGGCAACCGCCGGATGGGCTTTTGAAAACGCCTGACCCAAATCCTTTAAATTGCTGAGTTCCTGTTGGAAGTATCGGTTCAGCAAATCAGCTCCTGATCGTTATTCTGCCGTCATCGCCCACAAGACTTTCAAATATTACAGATTGATCCGTATCCTCAAGGGCAAGTCGGGCATGGATCTCGAAATTAATCGACAGCAGATTGTCTTCCAGCGGAATATATTTCACGCGAACGGCTTTAAGACGGGGTTCATATTTCTGGATGGTCTTACGAATTGATTTCTCAATTTCCCGCGGCGCAGCGGCACGATCATGCAGCACGTCATTGAAATCAGGTAATCCATAATCCTCGGCGATTTGCACCCCGCCCTGCCGGGTATTTAAAACCTTCTGAAGATGCAGCATGACGGAATCGATAACCTTTTTAGGGTCTTCACTCGTACTCCGGCCGGGCATCTTCTCCCGCATCCGGATCCGTTCAAGGAGGCGTTCTTCTCGCATGAAAAATTTCACACCTCAATTAGATAGATTCAGGTGGATGCAGCATGCCGGGCCATCAGATCCGTTTGATGTCCGAACATCAACCGCCGGCTGACCGCCAGTCATCAAATCCTTCCGTACCGCCCACTTCATGCGTCCAAGCGATCCTTCGATAGGTAAAAGAGATGTCTTCCAAGTGCGTAAAATGAGACATACCCGGATCCTGACAGTTCGGCATATAGGAATGAATATTCGTAATGATGGCATCTTCCAGGGCGATAGTAAAGTAATGCTCCGGCGCACCCTCCATGCTGGTCCGATACCATTTGAGCTCACACTTGGTGAGGCGCTCCCCGCTTGTCAGAGCGGAATAAAGAAGGGGTGAGCTTTTGTCAAAAACCTTGGTAATGGTCAAGGGCTTGTGAACCCGTTGTCCGGTTGGTTGCCCGCTTTGGGGATCTGTGGGTACCGTTACCGTGTGGTCAAATGCTTCCACCAGAACCTCGTCCTCGTGGCCTTCCTGATAAACATTGCCGACGCTCTCCGCGGTAAAAGCCCCCTGTGTAATCAATTGCTGCCTTGAACCCTCAATTGTAATATAACAAGGTGTTGGCATGGTTCTGTCTCCTTTACTCTGAAAAAGTTAGCGGTTACTCCTTATCAAGCTTTCCGACCAGTGAAAGGGTAAAATCCGCCCCCATATATTTGAAATGGGGTCGGACCTTAAGGCCCACCCGGTACCAGCCGGGCTCGCCCTCAACGTCTTCCACCGTGACCTGGGCCTGCCTGAGCGGCCGTCGGCTTCGTACTGTAGGACTAGGATTTTCCTGATCCGCGACATATTGACGAATCCATTCGTTGAGCTCCCGGTCCAGATCGGTCCGCTCCTTCCAGGTGCCGATGTTTTCCCGCTGGATCACCTTCAGGTAATGTGCCAGTCGATTAATCACAAACATGTAAGGCAACTGCAGGCCTAGTTTATAGTTCAACTCCGCCTGTTTACCTTCCTTACTGATGCCAAAGTTCTTGGCTTTCTGAACGGAATTGGCGGAGAAAAAGGCGGCATTGTCGCTGCCTTTTCGCATGGTCAGTCCGATAAACCCCTCCTCTGCCAGCTCGAACTCGCGCCGTTCGGAAATCAAAACCTCGGTTGGGATTTTGGCTTGAACCGCGCCCATGGCCTCATACTGATGCAGGGGCAGATCTTCCACTGCGCCGCCGCCCATGGGACCAATGATATTGGCGCACCAGCGGTACTTGGCAAAGCTGTCGGTCAACCGGCTGGCAAACGTAAAGGCGGCATTCCCCCAAAGATAATCGTCATGACTGGCGCTGACATTTTCGTCGTAGTTGAACGCCTTTACCGGCTGGGTATCTGGTCCATAGGGCAGACGGAGAAGGAAACGGGGCAAAGCCAGGGCGACATAACGGGCATCCTCGCTCTCCCTGAAGGACTGCCATTTCGTATACTGGGGGCCTTCAAAAATAGACTTCAGGTCCTTTAGCTGCGGCAGCTTCTTAAAATCCTCCAACCCAAAAAATCCGGGACCGGCCGAAGCAATAAACGGGGCATGGGCCATAGCGCCGACACTGGCGACATACTGCAATAGCTTGATATCCTGGGGCCCTGGCCCGAACTCGTAGTTTCCGATCATGGCACCGTAAGGTTTACCGCCGAACTGACCATATTCAGCTGTATAAACCGTTTTATAGAGACCGGATTTCGGGACTTCAGGTGAGTCCTCAAAATCTTCCAACAAATCTTCCTTGCTGACATTCAAGAGCTCGATTTTGATATTCTCCCTGAAGTTGGTTTTATCCACCAGATATTTTAGTGAGCGCCAGGCGGATTCGAGTTTCTGAAACTGCTCATTATGGAGAATGGCATCCAGCTGCAGACTCATCTTGTTGTCAATCTCAGCGATCATCTCATCTACGTCCGCCTTAGAAACCTTCCCCGCCTTTTTGCCCGGCTCAATTAGCTGGGCGATCAGCGCCTCGACCCCCTTTTTGGCCAGGCCATAGGACTCATCCGAGGGTTTCAGCTTGGTAGCCTGGACAATGTCGTCAAGAAGAGAGGTCTGCTCTTCCGTAGTTGTCTCAGCGCCTTTGGCTTCCTGTTTTTCTTCTTCCGGCATACAAACCTCCTTGTTTATTCTTCAATCCCGAGTTCTTTTAAAAGCTGTTCCCGGGCCGCATCATCCTTGACCAGTTCCTGGAGTTTTTTGCGGAATTCGGGGACATTGCTTAGCGGCCCTTTGAGGGCGGTCAGGGATTCGCGCAACTCCAGCAGCTTTTTCAACTCAGGGGTTTTACGAGCGATGGCTTCCGGCTCAAAATCCTTCATGGATTCAAAATTCATCTGAACGCTCATCTCATCGTCCGGTTCCCCGGATATCTTGTTTGGAACCGTTAAATTGAGATTGATATTCTGCTCCTTCAAAACTTCATCAAAATTATCCTTGTCAATGTTGACAGGTTCTCGCTCTTCCAGCATCCGATCATCCGAGCTCTGCGTAAAATCACCCATCACTAAAAGCCTGAGCGGCAGTTCAACCTCTTCCTTGGCATCGCCGGTTGCAGGCCGATAGACAATATTGACCCGCTCCTTCGGAGCCACTGAGGATTCTTTCGCCATTTTTTCCCCCTTTTTTTACAGTGAATAAAATTATACCTGATTTTATCGATTACCGGCTGAGCCGGAGGGCTTCAGCCGGATCGAGGCGCGATATCCGGTTTAACAATTCATCCGCCCGATCATTGGATTGACTGTCGGCCAAAGAACGAAATCCGGTCCATGCCAATGAAAGCCCCTTTAGGGCAATCGAAGGCTCCCATTTTTCCAACCGGTAGTTATCAATATCCGCAACTATCTGCTCCAAGTGCGGCACCGCCAGAGTTTTGAACTCGGAACCCAAGAGAATTTGGCACAATGCCGATCGCCAAGAAAGCACCCCCTTTTCCGATGAACTGCTTTGCAGGTGTTTCTGTATCAATTCAACCGCTTTCATGGTTTTCTGCTGTTTTACAAGAGATTTTGCCTCTTCTAGAATTTTATCCATGCCTTCGTTTTCCTGGGCCGACGCATCAATATCCCCTAAAGAAATCTGCCCTGCGCCATCCGCCGGGTTTCCCAATGAAATATTTTTCAACCATTGGCGGGTTTCCGAGTCGGCAAAAGCAGTGCCATCAGAAAAGGCGAGATCATCAACGCCGGGAACGCGGTGGACAAAAAAGGCGGTCTCATCACAGACGGCTTTATGTGCCCTCTGATAGTCCGGGCCCAAATTAAACAAGGCTTCCGCAGAAAAACGACAAAGGTCAAACCAATAGATGAACCGGGAGAGTTTTTGCTCAGTGGTCTGTAAGAGCACGTGCCAGTTAGCGTTATTCTTTAAATCTCTAAGGGATGTGATTTCCTGAGCCGAGGGCGGTGGGATTTGGGTCTTACCGCTGTTTCCCGGAGGTAAAGAAGAGACCTTCGCCCATGCAGCCATTCGACGGTATCGATAAGCATCAGGATTTTTGGGATCCTTCTCAAAGATAAATGCCCCGGCACTCCGAATTTGCTGGAATCCGGCATTGGCGTTTTTCACGGCATCCTGCCCGGATTCCATTTTGTCCGGTTCCTCAGACGGCAAGGTTGACGCATCTGGTTGCGACCGAGCCGGCTGTTTAGGTTCCGGCGGGGGTTTTATTTGCTCGACGGATTCCGCGGCCGCCGTCCTATTAGAATCACTCTGGGTATCACCCTTGGCTTCAGTCTCTGATGCAGAGGGGGATGTTTTGCCCCCCTGTTCAATTAAATTATTTATATGGCGTTTGATGGCGTGCAGCAGCGGCGGATCAGGCAGATACTCGTTTAACAATGCTTCCAGATCAGCCAGGGTTTTGTTTATTGTATCAAGCGTTTCCACATCAGCGGTTTCATTTACGCCTTCCAGAAAGACTTCGGCCTTTTCAATCCAGAAATTAATCGCCCCAATACGTCCCCGCATCCGTTTTTTGGGCGGGAACAAAGTTTCCCAATAGTTTTCCAAAAGATCACGCAAAACGGTGGCGCCGACGGCAAAACCCTCTATTTTTTTGAGATGGATCTGGCCGACGCCCAGGTAGCTAGCCACCGTTAAATCCTTTGATTTTTCAGAAAGGATGCGGGCGGCGCTATCGCTGACCTTTTTCCAGTCCACGACATCGGATGAAGAGGGCAAGGAAAGCTTGTCAATCTCGGCCTGCAATGCCTCAAAATCTGGATCATAACGAACATCGGAGCCGGTGGGCGTCTCCGGATGAATAGGGGCCTTCCCCAATAATAAAAGATCCATAGGTTAATCCGAGGTTTTATCCTGTGATTAAATTAGCAGTTATAAGATAAACGGTTAACAGGATCAGTATCGCATTTTACTCTAAAAAATGAACTCCGTGCAGGCCAACTTCCCCAAGATAAGATTAAATTAAACCAATTTATCATATGAAATCAAATAAAATATGAAAAAATCACCATATTCTTGTTTTTAAGCTGCCTCCGCATCGGAAAATTTGAGTTTTCTCAACCCCCCTCTTCTCCCACCGACCAGAGGTGAACAAAATCCATTGAATTCAGGGAGCGATGAAATATAATAAGAAATGTCTTATCCGGTGTCCCCCCGATAAAAAATGCCTGGGGCACATCCATCCCCTCCATTTTAAGGCGCAGGCTCCATAAAATGGGAAGGCGCTCCAATTCAATTTGGGCTTGATTATCAAGCGGTATTTTCAACTCCCGCCCGGACGACTCTTTTACCCGATACCGGATATCAACCGGGAGTTCAGGTATACCCGAGCCATAATCCATCTTGTATTCATGCTGCCCGATTTCTTTCAGCCATCCATTACCCGGCGGTCGCATCGAACCGATCGCCTCTGTGAATTCATCAAAACTGTCAAAGCGTTTTGATGCAATATATTCAATCTGTTGCCACACGGATTCCAAACCTGCAGGAAGCAAGGCCCAGTTTTTTTCCCATTCATTAATATTGCCGGCTCCCATGATCAAAAAAGGATAAGGCCTGCCAATCCGGTCACTGCTGGCCTTTAGCAAACCAAAAACCAGGTGCCCCTTTTTTACCCCTTTCGCCCAAAAACGCCAAAAACAAAAGGCTTGGCGAGCGTCTATACCGCCCGGCAGAGCGGCAAATCCCTCGTCCACCCACGTTGCAAATGCCTTTAAAAGTGGGCTATTGATATTGAAGCTAAAATAATCGGTTGCAATCGGATGCTTTCCGCAAAATGACCATTGCCATTTGGCTTTCTCTTTACCTAGTCCCAGCATTCGGCGATTGACTCCGGGACGGGCTCTGCCGCCACGCTTAAAAAATCCAGAACAGACTCATGGCCTTTAAATTCAAATTCCATGGCGATATATTCAACCCCCATCCGTCTTAAGGCGGATTCCTGCTCCGGAAACTCTTCAGGAAAAAATTTGCGCCCCCTGTTTTCAAAATCCTTTATAAAGCGGGGAAACGCCAAATAGCCGGTATAGGATTTTGTTAAAACAAGGTTGCCGAGATTTACGGTTAATACGACATCATTGCATTTCTGCGGCGAATAGGTAAACGTTTTACTTACAGGGTAATTCAAATTCACAAGCTGTGTTGTTCCTTTGTCGCAATGCAATTCAATAATCGTTTTATGTGGACTTATCTTGGCTTCTTTATTTGAACCCGTCGGCTCAGCCTGAACAGTCACATTATATGTGGATTGCGCTGTTCTGAAAGCCCTCTCCGCCCTGTTTAAATAAGACAAAAAGGATTCATGGAAATCAACCGACTGCTCTTCGATAATAATTGGATAATACCCTTTTTGAATATTTCTCTCAATAAAGGGGGCGGCCGGATCCGCAATAAACTTTTTAGCAAAACCGCCTTCCCCCATCAGCAACTGGTTAACATTTTTTCTCGAAATATCCCTTACTTGCAGGATAACCTGGTTCTCCCATTCAGTCTGAAGGTGACAGGCGGTTTCCCTTAAAACGAACGCATGCAGAAAATCGACCGGCCCGGTAATTAATTCATCCATTCCCGATAGGTCTTTCCCCGGGGCACTCATAACAGCCTTCAGGGTTTCGGTTTGTTCATAGCAATGGATTAAAGGGGAATCGCTGGGTTCGGAGGATTCATAGTTTTCATAGAACTCAACGGCCAACTGGTAGGCCATTTTCCTTGAGGATGTAGCGGGGATGATCTCAGATAAGGAGGTTTGATAGGATAGGAAGGCTTGCTCCGCTGCCATGCGCTCTTTTGAACTCAATGTCCCTGTGGTTCGAACGCCTAAGGCGCGTTCGCCCTTTTTGAATGTTGATTTGATCTTGCGGGTGGCTTTTCTGACAAGTCCGGAATGCTCCATTTCCTCTTTTTTCTCATCAAGCTCGGCCTTTAGCTTGAGCATTTGAAAATCATAAACAAAGTCGATCCAGGCGGAACGATCCGCTTCATCTGAATAGGGCGCAAGTTGTTCGGCCATCCTGCTTAATAAAAAAAAATACGGATCCTGCTCAGTTCCGATTCGAGAGGCGATTCGGGTCCACTCATCCTTGCCTTCAAGTGTTTCAGGCCCGGATGGGAAAACAGCCGCAAAATTATGCCATGCGTTGATGTAACGCTGATCATACCATTCATAAAAATCGAGTTTTTTCTCAGCAATAATGAGGGGATCATATAGCGCATCTTCAAGCTCTGATATAAACATCTCAATCCGATTTTTGCCCTCTTTGGTAAAAGCCCGCGAAACATCATCTTCAAACCGAACATTTCCCCAGAAATCCGACATCAGAACCGGCGAAACCGTAGAATCTACATTGACCCAATCTACAAGCCAATTCAACGTAACACCTTGTAGGGTAAGGATGCGCTTGACCCATTTTTGCTGGTTATTCATTTCGTTGTTTAAGGCTGAATGGTCCGACTGCCAGAGGACATAATGCCAGTACAGGCTTGAAAGTTTCTCAGCAAGATCCGGAATCGCTGTGTCCCCGCCAGTATAGCCAAGCAGAGGCGCAAAGTCCGGCTGTGACAGATTGGAAAGCGCCGTTTGGGTTTTTCCGTCAATCTTTGCCTGAATCAAATTGATCCGCCTGACCAGATGAGAGACGTGCCTGCCTATCGTCTCATCCGGCGTATACCCTGAAAAGCGGGCCATATGGACGGCGATTCGATTATCAAAAGGCCTTAAAAATCCATTATAGTAATAATCACAAAAGTTTTTTTTGAGCTCTCTCTCAACGCTCAGGCTTTCCGTCAAGCCAAGACGGGGAATCCAGAAATGTTCATTTTTCTCCTCAACGCGTAGAATCGCCTCCAAATATTTATTCATTTTTATGGTATCGGCGATAACATCATCTTCAAATACGATCGGTTTTTGAAATTCTTGGGAGATTTCCCGAATCGCCGACAGGTTTTTAACAAAAGAAAAACTCAACAACCCGCAAAAAGCGATAGAAATAGCCAGCCAGGCGGTTAACCCGAGGTTGCGGGTCAACCGGCTCCATTCCAGCGATCGTTGGGTCGGGGCAAAAAGCCCCCTGTCTCCCGGCAGTATTTTTGAAAAAAAGTCATGCAGAAATAACCCTTTGTTAGTACCGGGCAGTACCTCCTGCTGCTCAATCAATCCGAGCTCTTTAAGAAAATGAGCGTATGGCGTTCCCTCCTGCTTGCCGCTGCTGAAAAAAAGGCCCCGTAGTATCGGTTTTTCCTGATAGGGATTTTCCTGAAAGGCTCCATGAATAAATGCATTCAAACCGGCTTTTAGCTTTGAAAATTCTTCGGGGAAAATTAGCACACCCGGAGTTGAACGGTCCGTTCTGGATTTTTGAAGCACCAAAAGCCTTAAATCTTTCAGGCGTTCCGTCATGGTATCAAAGGTATGATGGATAAAATCGGCGATATTTCTGGTAAAATCCCGATTTAAAGCCCCCATGGCCTGGTTAAGCTCGTTTTCCTCAATTTGATCGCAAAAGTGTGTCATTCCTTGAATCAAATCACACTTTGTCACCAGAATATAAATGGGGAATTTTGCGCCAAGCACGTACATCAACTCGTCAACTCGTCGTCGGACTAGCTTTGCGGAAACTTCAAGCGCTTCAGAGCCTCCATCCAGGAGTTTATCGGCAGAAACAGTTACAACAAGACCGTTCAACGGCTCTCGCTTCCGGAATCTTTTTAAATTCTCCAGAAATTTCTGCCATTCCTCGCTATCCCTGGATTCATCAATTGGCACTGTATATCGACCCGCCGTATCGATCAGAATAGCATTGTCGAAAAACCACCAGTCGCAGTTTTTCGTCCCTGAGATACCGGATGTACTGCTGATCTCGGCAAAAGGGGAGGAAAGACGGGCGCTTTGGATGGCTGTTGTTTTTCCCGAACCGCTCTCGCCGACCATCATATACCATGGCAGTATATAAAGAGGATTGCCGTATTTCCGCAGGTGCGACCTTCGAAGCGTGTCAACGGCCTCCTTCCAGCGATCCTGAAGCTCCTTGGAGCTTTGACGGTCTTTATCACTAAGTGTCTGTATATAAGACTTATCCTGCTCGATCACCTGATTGACAAACCGCTGCTCCCGGCGGCGTAGCCAGACTTTCTTAAAAAATAGAATACCGATGCCGATACCGGCCAGACCGATAAGAATAAATAGCCCCGTCCAGATAGGCCAGCCGAGAGCTAAAACGATCCCAAAAATCAGCAGGATTAAAAGAACCCCAAGCGCGGCAAGCAGCAGAAATTTTAAGGATTTAACGATAAACTGATACATTTAAGACACCGATCGGATAAATGATTCACCAATATTACCTAATACAAACTGATATATCAGAAACAATACAGCATAAAGTAAAACCGGAGCCGCAAGACATACCGTGACCGTCGTCGAAAACCGTTTATTTTCCGGCAAGGCGGATTGCAAGGGCTCGGTCCCCGCCGCATAGGCCTCTGGAAAAAGCTCCTGGTTCTTCAGCGTTGGGGCGCTCACTGAACTTCCGGTCAAGATTTTTAGATTTTCAGTTTTGAGCCCCTCCAGAAGCACGGCTTCCCCTTCATTTCCGTATTGACCGGTAAACCCCATGGCCAGGCAAATGTAATAAACCTCTCTTATATCCCGCTGTTGAAGACCGATTTGGTTCAACCGATCAAAAAAAACCTCCCCCGCATCGGCCGTCTGATAATACTGACGTTGTAAAAGTTCCCGCTGCCATAGGCGTTTTACTTCCCATTGGGAACCCATGATCGCCTCGTCAATCCAGGCGAATACGGCAAATCGGGCCATGTCATAATCAGCACGGTTGACCATGCCGTCTCCCACAAAGCCTTCGCTTTGTTCGATCAACCGCTGTATATCTCTTCTGACTGTGTCATAGTCGGGTTGATTGGGCGGCTCGGTTTTTACCAAAAACGCAACATAGGCGATCAGCCGAACAAAACAATCGATAAGCCGCATCTTTAAGTCCTTTCCACAACCATTAGTTCAATTTTCAGGTCCTGAGGGGCCGAATCCCAGTATAGGGCAAGATTGTTTTCCCGTTGAACCTGGGCCCAGTGATCACTGTTATGATCAATCTGAAAATACAGGGAATGCGCCCGCCTCGGCAGCTCCTGCGGGGGAACCGGCATATGCTGAAGCTTAATTCCGGGAAGCGCCCGGGCAATCAGAATTGGCAAAAGCTCCCGGGTACCCAGTTTGGCTATAGCTTCCGCGTCCCGGACCATCTTTTCGGAGTCGGCTTCTGTCTCAAACACCAAAAAATACCGATTTCTTCCCTCAAAAATCGCCGGTGGCAGTTCAGCGCTGAAATAGGTTTCATCATAGAGCAGCTGAATGACATATTCCGGACCCGCCGTAATTTCATCCAAAAGGCGGGCAATCAATTTCTGCCCCCCTGAAAAACAGGCCCACAGGTTTCGGTGCTCATAGGCAGGCAATAGGATGGTCCCGTCATCCAGCTCTCCGTCAGCGGATACCTGGCTTGAGAATGCTGATAATTCGCCGGCCAACTGCCTCAAAACACCATAAACATGCCAGGGATGTACACTTTTGGATTCAGTCAAATGGTTCAAAAGCGGCACATATCGATTCAATGACCGCAATGCAAGCAAGAACACCATGTCCCTGGCACCGAAATCGGAAGTATGGATGCCACGGTCTCGTTTATAGGCTTCCAGCTGCCGGGCGCGGGCCGCAGCCTGGTCTCTTACTTCGCGAATAAGCTTATAAAGCACTTCTGATCCGGCAAGGCTGATACACGGTGGTATGAACTGGGATGACAGGATGGTTTCATCACCGCTTTTTTCTAATCTGCCGATCTGGATTAACTCGTAATCCCCGGCAATCTCCTTTTCTGTCTCCCAGAACAATTTCAATACGTAGTAGAGCCGTTTAACTTGCGCTGCCGGCCCGTTCTGATGGTAATCAAGCACGTCTTCAGCGTCTGCCAACGTGACATACCGGGTATTTACCTCGGCTATATTGTGCAAACTGGACAGAACGGTGACGTTTTCACCGGCTTCGTTCCACTTTTTGATCCCCAGATACACCGGCAGCCCCTTACCGTCCTCAACCCACGAATCCTTAAACGATCGGGCTTCAATAACCGCATTATCCGGCAAAACCACATAGGCCATATCCGGAAACACGAATTTACCATTTAAAATTTCGAAAGAATGATTTCCCAAGGCGGCCTGCTGGATCTCCATTTCACCGACACCCCAGAAATGCGGGCAGATAAATCGGTTGTACGGCGTCAAAAGCGCCTGATCGTATTGATCCTTAATTTGAAAATGCTGGGGCTGTAGAAAAAGACCCTGATGCCAGAAAAGCGCTCGTTCCATATCTAATTTCCTTTAGCCGCAAGTATTTGTTTGGGGCCCAAAAACAAATTGATTTTCAAATTTCCCGGCTTCTGTTTTTTTTCACCCCATAAAAATCCCTTTTTTTCAATTACAACCGGGACGTCGAACAGTCTGACGATTCTCTCTTTTTCTATCGTATAATAGCCGGCCACAAAAGCGACATGCTTGACCCCCTCGGCCCGGTCAAACATCAAATTCTTGCTCTGATCCGGGTGGACAAACAGTTTATTGGAGGTTACAACAGATGCATCAAACAGCTCGCACTCAAGAAGTTTGTATAGGCCGGCTGTATCCGATGCCAACCGCTCAAACGCAATCGGATCTTTAAGCTGGTATACACAGATAAGTAATGTATGGGGTATTTCGTTTTTCAGATTTAACTCCGAATGAGACTTAATATGCAGATTGATCGCATCGCGTTCAAACATCCATTTAGGGGGCGGAAGTGTTGAGGCACAACCGCTGATTACCCCGGCCAAAATGAGGACAACCAGGTACCGCCAATAATCTGTCAGGCGCATCCTTTTATTTTTCACCAATATCCTGGCATTTTTTTTCAAATTCACGCAAAAAATCCTCCATAAACCTGCCTGAATCAAACCAGCGTTTAATTCTTTCAAATTTCTCCTTATAAATTTCATAACAGTCCGCACGTCGAAACGGACCGAATTTAAACCCCCGTCCGGATTCCTGTATAATGCCTTCCGGATCAATTTCATTCAGCATGTGGGCCACCTGGTCCCGAGCGGTTTCTTGAAAGGATTGCTGCACGATCAGAAAGGCTTTGCTGATCTGGCCCAGATGGGTTTCCAGGGATTTGGATGAAGCTGCGTCAGACAGTTGAGAACCGATCACCTGTCGAATGGTTTTATCATCATCCGGCTTTCCCCAAAGCGTTTTATTAATAATACCGATCAAGTGGTTCAGCGTATCAAATATTGTATTCAAGGAATCACCCAGTCGTTTAGCCAGTTGCTCGGATGACAGATCTCGGCGCGATACCTGCTGGCCGAGCAGCAATGAGGATATCTGCGCTATCAAGTCATCATCCAATGGCATATCGACTGCCTTTTGTTCCTCTACCCCTTCAAATTCGATCAGCAATTTTTCCAGTATATTCAGTTTGTCGTTATCCGGCAACCGGCTGAACTTCTCTTTCAAAAAGGCTTCAATGCCCGTCTCGGCATTTTCAGGATCCGAAGTATAGACATTCCACACCTCGGTTGCCAATTGGTCGATAAGTATTGGATCGCTCATAATAGACGACTATTTACCTTTAGCCTTGGTTGGGCCGGGGGTAATAATGACTGTTTTCTCAATCTCTGTTCCGGGTTTCGGGGGTCTTTTTTGCATTTCCTCCTCAGATTCGCCCCACTCTGTATCCCCTTTAAAGTCACCATTTGCTGAATCCTTCCGAAGTATATGGGTCTTTTCCAGATCTTCCCCCTTTTTACCCGGCCCCTTGGTTTTCTCGAATTGATCTTTTGAAATAATTACGGTTTTTGGGATCTCCCGGCTATCTTCCGGCGCGGCTTGCTCCGGCGTTCTAATACCGGCGGCCGCTTTCCTTGAAATAATATGGGTGGCTGCCAGATCATGCTCCGGCTTGGCTTCCGTGGAAAAGTTAGAAGGCGCTTTCATTTCAACCCGCCATCGAGTTAGTATGCGTTTAAGAACATCGGATATACTTTTGTCCTCGTTATCCTCGCCATCCGCTATCTCTTCGAACTGGTTGAAAAACTCGCCGGATGCCATCTTCTTATAAACCTGAGAGTTAATTTGATCTGCGTTAAAAATAAGCATATAAAATGGATAAAAGGAAAAAACAGATATTCTTGACAACGCAAGGTTCTCGGTCCCGTAGCAGGCTTGCTTCTGACTGCACACCTGACAGGGAATGGACGGGACCTTGTCATTCAATGCATCACCGGCGTCTCCCATTTTTTGGATCAGCTCAGCTTGATCGACTAAAAAACCAGGAGCATCTTTTTCTTTCACAGATACATAAAAATCGACCCTTTTCCCGGCCTGGTGGCAAAGCTCACAAAACATATAGCGATTGAGGGTTTCCGAATAGGCCTTAAGGCCATTCTCCTTCAATACCCGATCATCCCGGCACAGGCATAGGGGATGGCCGCAATAAGGGCATACCGGCGAGAAATAGGCCTTTTTAAACCAACAGTAAAATAATGGCTGAAACGGCAGGAGCGCATTACTATCACTGATTTGCCCGTTCAGGATCAGAGGCTTCGCCTCTGCCTGGTTCCGGGAATAATAAGAAAAGATATCCTGCCATCGATTCTCAATCAAAATATTGTTGAAGCAGGACAAGCCATCATCTTCGTAAAAGAAAAAATCCCTCTGGGTAAACAGGAGCAGCGGCATCATGGATTGGCCTGCATCGTTTCTCAAATCGGCTAAAAAAAGCCTTGTAAATTCCCCCCCCTCTGAAACAAGGGAGAATGGAGAAAAAATCGGGGTATCCGTATGATTATTCGGGTACCCTGAAGACAGGCTTAAATAAAACGGCTTTGTTTCCGATTCAAGGTAAGGAATCAAGGAAATTGAATGTGTATTCTTTTTCACAATTTTTTTTAACTATTTAAAAAATTATATCAAAAATCATACGCTCCAATTGAACCAATCCTTATATGATAATTTTTTTATGAAAAATAAGCACTTCTTGCCTAAAATGTGAAGATGTCGAAGACCCACATCTCTGGTGAAAGGATTAAAGGTGATGGCTTCGTAAAAAGCGGTTTATTTCGCTGGCGCGACATTTTTGCAGAAAGTAACTCTAAAAAACATCTGCATTGTCATTTCGAGCGGCAGCGAGAAATCTTGAACAATCAAGATTCCTCGTCACTTTCGTTTCTCGGAATGACAGCAGCGAAAGCATCTAAAATAATATTAAATATTGTCGAGTTCCTTGGAAGTCCAATATCTGTGTTGCGCTGCATCCCTCGGAATTTCACGTACAGCTAAGTACGCTGCATTCCTCGGGATTTTGCGCGCCTTGATCTTGAACTTTTTACTTTGCCATCCTAAAATCGACTTTTTACGAGATTGTCAAAGGTGGATTTAATAAAATCCAAACTTTCAGGTAGCAGTTTAGCTTTATTATTATTTAGCTTGTAAGCGGTTGTCAAGTAAGTTATTAGATCACCAGTCGATTTAATACATTAATTTTATTACGGGTATACGATTGACGGTTTCGTAAAAGATTAAGATTAAGAGTAAGATTAAGAGTAAGGGTAAGAGTAAGGGTAAGAGTAAGACGAGCGCCGATTACTTTCTACAAAAATGCCGTGCCAATGGAGATTAGACACTTGTTATGACAAACGAAAACACAAGCATCCGTCCCGCCTGTTATCGTATTGAGATAGCGCCTGATTTCGCCCGTTCAGATTTTACCGGCACTGTTCATATTCATCTGTATTCAGAAAAAAAGGTTCGGGAAATCAACTTAAATGCGCTCAATTTAGCCATCCGCCGTTGCACATGCATTACCGTTGAGGACTCCAGGCCCTGTCCATTTAAAATCCATCCGGCAGATGAAATGCTTACTGTTTTGCTTCCCAAGGCCATGGATTCTGAAATCCAGCTTCAAATCGAGTATTATGGAGAAATCAACCGGGGCATGGCAGGGTTCTACCGAAGTGAATATACAGTTGACGGTAAAAAGCATCCCATTGCCGTCACCCAGTTTCAGGAAAGCGACGCCCGCCGGGCCTTTCCGTGCATGGATCATCCCATGTACAAGGCAACTTATGAAGTCACCCTGATTACCGACGTCAATATGACAGGGGTCTCAAATACCCCCATACAAGATCAAAGAACACTGGGAACCGAAAAGAAAAAGCTCACTTTTGAACAGACCCCTAAAATGTCATCCTATCTTTTGTTCTTTGGTGTGGGTGATTTTCAATGCTCTCCCGGCGCCGCCGATCAGCGGATACGGATTGTATATCTTCCAGGAATGGGGGACGCTGCAGTCTACGGACGCCAAGTCGGGGAAGAGGCGCTTTCCTATTGTGAAACCTATTTCGGGATCCCCTACCCTTTGCCCAAACTGGATCTGATCGCTGTACCGGATTTTGCCTTCGGTGCCATGGAAAACTGGGGGGCGATTACATTCAGGGAAAACCTTCTGCTATATGATCCGGAAATCACCAGCGCTGAGACGGAAGAGCGAATCTGCGAAGTCATTGCCCACGAAATCGTTCACCAGTGGTTCGGCAACCTGGTCACTCCTGCGGACTGGAAATATCTATGGTTAAATGAAAGTTTTGCCACCTATTTTGGCTTCAGTGTGGTTGCGCATTACCATCCGGACTGGCAGATATGGGATGAGTTCCTGGTTTCCGAGACCGCACCTGCCATGGTGCGGGATGCCTTGACCGACACCTCGGCCATCGAAATCTCCGGCGGCAGTCATGTGGTCATTAACAGCAGCACCGCCCCGATCATATACAGTAAGGGCGGGAGCATACTGAGACAGATTGAGGGATACCTGGGCAGCCGGGTTTTCCAATCCGGACTTAACTATTATCTAAACAATCACGCCTATGAATGCGCCGCCAGCCAGGATATGTGGAACGCACTTGAAAAAATTTCAGGCCAACCGATATCCCAGATGATGCTCGCCTGGGTTTCAACGCCCGGCCATCCCGTAGTGACTGCCACCCGCTCGAACGATACGCTGGTGCTGAAACAGAAACGATTCACCTACCTTGGCTCGGATTCGGATGCGTTCTGGCCGATTCCTATTTTGATAAGGGTTTTCAATCCACAAGGAAACTCCCGAGTTGTTACCGAAATGATGAATACTCGCGAGATGACGATCAATATTGCCCCCAATGCGGCTGCCTACAAGGTGAACGATCAGCAAACCGGATTTTACCGGGTGTTCTACGACGATCCACAAAATTTTACAGCCCTCTGCCGTCTGATTCGACAAAAAAAACTCTCTGAAACAGACCGCTGGGGGATGGAAAACGACGTTTATGCAATGGTAAAAGCCCGGCAGTACGGTATTGAACAATACCTCGGGTTCCTCGCCGAATATGCGGATGAGCATTCGCCGCTTGTCCTGTCGACCCTGTTTGACCACCTTTTTGAACTCTTCCTTTTGCTAAACAACCCGTTACGCGAAAAAATCGCTGATAAAGCCCGTAACTGGATGAGCGAAACAATAAATCGGGTGGGGATCCTGCCCGAAAAAAAAGAGCCTCACGGCATACTCAGACTTCGGAGTAAGACCATTCCACTGGCCGCCTTTTTCGATGCTCGGGATGTTTTAACCACGGGTATGGAATACTTTGAAAAATTGATAGGCGGCGAGAAACTGCACCCGGATATCCGTCGGGCCATCATGCAGGTCGGCGCCTGCGCTGAAGGTGAAAAAGCCTATGAATGGTTGACCCAGCAAATGACATCAACCGGCAGCGAGCAGGATAGGATAAATATCTTGACCGCCCTGGGCTGTTTTAAAGAAAGGGAACAACTCCATGCGGCCCTGAATTACATAATGACCAACACCCCGGATCGAAACAAATTCATACCGGTCGCCCAGATGGCGAGGAATCCTTTTGCGACGCCGCTGATGTGGGATTGGTATACCCGTAGCTGCCGGGATCTGAAAAAAATTCATCCCCTGATCCACGAACGGATCATCGGCGCGATCATTCCCGTATGCGGTCTGAATCAACCGGATGAGGTAGAAGCCTTTTTTAAAGCCCATTTCAAGCAAACCGATGCCGCTGCTCCCGTCATCCGAATGGCACTTGAAAAGCTGAAGATCAACCACCGATTGCGCAATGCATACTAAAACCTATAAATTTGGAAAGAGAAAAAAGTTGGTCGCAGTGGATACAGAGAACAAATTACGATTTTGACTTTTCAAGCTCTTTTTTTATCGACTGTCCAAGTTTTTCAAGGGTAAACGGTTTTTTAAGGTATGGACCGGCACCCAGTTTCTGGGCCGCCAATACCCGCTCCGTCTCAGAATACCCGCTGACAATGATAGCTTTCTGCCGAGGCCGGCTCTCCAGAATTTTTTTATAGGTATCCAGCCC
>JAGYOX010000031.1 GCA_018399235.1 Desulfobacterales bacterium
CGGCCGTGACAAAAGCGATCCTTGGGATCATTTTTTCGTACATGGCGTCCCAGGCCCTTACGGGCTTTGCTTGGCGGAAATACCCCGCCATGGTGAGTTAACCGATCTGAGATCAGATCATCGTAGCTTGTTAAAATCTGTTTCAAAATATCCAGCATTAAAGGGTTTTGAAGTTTCTGCAACTGATAAACAATTTCGTTTAAATTCACTTTTCCTGTTGAAAGATGAAAAGAAAGTGTAATATGAATTTGTTGTCTCATCACGGTCTCTCTTCGATTAGGTTTGTATTGGGGAATATAAACCTATATGAAGGAGACCGTGATTTTTTTAAAGCTTTTTCAAACAATCAAGCTGCTTACCTGAACGCCGCAGGGCACACCATGTGCTCCGACGAGCTGCTTGGAGGGCCCATTCTCGCACATGGTGCACCCTGCTCGGGCCGTGCCAGCAATCC
The DNA here is from genome assembly GCA_018399235.1 of Desulfobacterales bacterium. Classification (GTDB taxonomy): domain Bacteria; phylum Desulfobacterota; class Desulfobacteria; order Desulfobacterales; family Desulfosalsimonadaceae; genus M55B175. The sequence continues at coordinate 455 of JAGYOX010000031.1, forward strand.
TTTGTTTAAAAACTTGAAGGAACCAATAAATTCTTTTACCGAACATTCGTGCCAACACTTTTGAACGAAACTAAATTTTTTAAAACAAGGGGAAATCTCATGGCTTTATCCAACCGTCCCATCATCAGGGTTAGAGATATCATGTCAAAAACATTGGTTGCTATAAATGGCATGGCAACCGCAAAAGAGGCCGCCGATACAATGCGTGCCAAACAAGTCTCGTCGCTTATCGTGGAAAAAAGGCATGAAGATGACGCTTGGGGGCTAATTGCCGTCCAGGATTTGATTGAAGGCGTGATTATCCCCGGCCGGTCTTTTGAAGAGGTGCACGTGTATGAAATAATGACCAAGCCGGTAATCATGGTCCCGGCTGAAATGGATATCCGTTATGCGGCAAGACTGCTCCACCGAGCCGGTATCCGAAGAGCTCCGGTTGAGGAAAACAGGGAATTGATGGGTATGATTGCCCTGCGTTCATTGATTCTGGATCATGATTTATTTTAAAATTTTTTTAATTAGCCAAACATTTCATAATCTGTAAAAGTCAAAGATCCGAGAGGACAAACTGTCCGATAGGTATTTGACTTTTACACGTCATCAGGGAATCATGTGAATGAAAGAGAGATTTTTGCTATGCCTTTTTTAAAATCCGATATGAACAAATTGTTATTAGCTATTCTTGTTTTTTTTTATGATCGTCCCTGCTTTGCCAGTATGGGCTAACTCTGAGATACAGCTTACTGATGGAGAGAGTTTATATGTCTCTGTCTATTCTAATGTTTATTCTGGCCCCAAGAAGTTGCCATTTCAATTGGCCGCAATGCTAAGCATTCGTAACACAGATCCCAAATATCCTATTACGGTTTTGAAGGTAGATTATTATGATAATAATGGGAGAATGATAGAAAGATATATTGAAAAACCGATCGAACTGGGACCATTCGCCTCTAAATATTTCTATGTTAAGGAATACGATGAGCGAGGTGGACCCGGAGCTAATTTTATTGTCAAATGGCGCTCTGCCAATAAAGTGAACAAACCGATTATTGAAGGAATAATGCTGGGATTGACATCTGGACAAGGATTGTCCTTTACTTGCCCCGGTCAGCCAATAAAAGAGCATGGCGATTCAAACCGGATTCAATAAATCCACCACTTAACATAAGATTTGAGAAGGATGCTCAATTCGCTGCGCTTCTTTCACACCCCTCAACCTGGGCGTTGCACATCACTTGTCAATATCGCTTGGCAATTTCAGGTGGAGGATTGAGGACTGTAAAAAGAAAGGATCATCTATCCTCTAAAAACAACAGGCACAAGATACTGTGGTTTTCTCAGAAAGTTGATTGAATTGTTTTTGGCTCATATTCGGTACGATATGGGTTGTCCTTACCCGGTTCCTTCCCTGGTGGGTGGTCTGCTTAATCCTGATGGCCTATTGGGTGGTATGGAAGATTGTTGTCGGGCCGGTGGCTTAATCAAAAAAGTCTAATTTTAGGTTTCCCTGTTGGGTATATTGTTGGGTCTGGAAAAATTAGGAAAAAATTGAATTTTCGAAATAAAGCATAACTAATTGATTTTATTGTTGGTGGTCCCAACGGGGATCGAACCCGTGTTTCCGGCGTGAGAGGCCGGCGTCCTAGGCCACTAGACGATGGGACCCTGAGGAAGAAAAAAGTGGGTCGGTAAAATTCGTTACCGTTTAATCGTGCCCAACATTATTTAGGGACAGGCTTTTTGTCAATTATTTTTTCATGGCATGCGATCGGGTCTGACGCCCCGCCGGAAGCCGAAAACCAGATAGATAAGCCATCCGATAAACGGAACCAGTCCAATCAGGTACCAGATTACCTTTTCTTTGGCTGTTTTAAAACTTTTTATCGAGATATCTACCAGCGCCCATATCGTTAGCAATATAAACGGAACACAGAGGATGACGAATGCGGCGGCCGCCTTTATTCCCATGAATCAATCAGCCTTTCAGTTTTTCCGCGATTTTAAGGATTGTATTAACATAGTATTTGCTGTGATTATAATGGTAAATCACATCTCCGGCTTCTTCCCTGCTCAGGCCCGGCCGCCATCCATAGTTTTTAAGATAGTTGGCAATGCTGGCAATGGCGTCGTCATGGTCAAACAGATTGATCCGTCCGTCCCCGTTTCCGTCTTTTGCATATACTAAAACATTGCTCGGCATGAACTGGGCAATGCCCAGGGCGCCCGCATAGGAACCGGTAACTTCATGGGGGTCAAAGCTTTCATTGTCCACATACTGGATAAAGGCCTTTAATTCCCGGTAGGCCCAGCTGGATTTCTGGTCCGCCTTTTTTTCAAATTTTTCCCGTGTGATGTCCACGTCATCCGGCAGGTTGTCCCAGAAGCGCTCCCGAACATCGGAATCGGTTAACGCGGCCATTGTGGCTAAGGTGTTGATGACCGAGCGATTGCCGACGTATTCTCCCAGTCGGGTTTCAACCAGCATAATCGCAATGATTATAGTTTTATCCACCCCGTATTCCTTCTCGATTTTTGAAAGCATTTCCTCATGGGTATCCATATAATCCCGGGCGGAACGGATCGATCGGGCGGACAGGAACTGGTCATAATTCAGGGTGGCCTCGCGGTGTCTGAAATACGCAGATACAGTTTCTATATCAAAGTCTACGGCAGAGGCATCAAAAATCCTGTCAATCAAATCCGCATCAAAATCATCGCTTATGAGCTTCTGCCGGAGGGTTTTAAAATGGTCCGGATCGGATTCGGCATTCGATTCAACTGGATGGTTGAAAACAGAAATCGTCAATATCAGGAGTAAAACGAACGCATTGATAAACAGGGATAATGCCAGTCTCACAAGTCACCTCCGTTTGGTTGTTTAATGCCTATACAAAACAATATCAAGCTCCCCTGAACGCCTTTTCATATCATTTTTCCCGGTTGTTGCCGTCAGCATGCTTGCAAAGAGCGGTATGAACATGATAATTAATCATGATATATATTGAAGCACCCCCCGGCTTTCAAACAATGAGCCCAATCTATGAATGCCACTGATTGCCGGCTCTGTCAAACCGGAATCCTTACTATTCGGATGATATGAAAAAAAATAACCGGATTATATACTGCTGCCAGGAATGCGGCCACCAGACTCCCAAATGGATGGGCAGATGCCCGGCATGCGGAGGTTGGGACACCCTGGTTGAGGAAAAGCCCCCTTCATTGGATCAGTATGGAAGGGGCGGAAGGGATCTGTCTACGCGGGCGGCACCGGTGCCTATTGATTCAGTGGCACTCGAGGATGAATACCGGCTGCTGACAGGCATACAGGAGTTTGACCGCGTTCTGGGCGGAGGCATCATTGACGGGAGCCTGGTATTGATCGGCGGCGATCCGGGCATCGGGAAATCCACATTAATGCTCCAGGTGCTAAACGGCCTGGCCAGAAAGGCCCAGAAAGTCCTTTATGTGTCCGGAGAAGAGTCGGTGCGGCAGCTGAAGATGAGGAGCCAGCGGCTAAACGCGGTTTCTTCAAACATGCTGGTGGCCTCTGAAATAAATGTCGAATCCATCCTCTCCACCGTGGACTCTGTAAAACCTGATGTTTTGGTTATAGACTCTATTCAGACCATGTTTTCACCGGATGTGGCCTCAGCGCCCGGCAGTGTCAGCCAGGTGCGGGAGGCCACCATGAAACTGATGGTAATGGCCAAACAGACCGGCGTGCCTGTTTTTCTGATCGGACACGTCACAAAGGAGGGCGCCATTGCCGGCCCTCGGTTAATGGAGCACATGGTGGATACGGTGCTTTATTTTGAAGGCGACCAGAACCATGTTTTCCGGATTCTGCGGGCGGTAAAAAACCGGTTTGGTTCCACCAACGAAATCGGGGTGTTTGAAATGAAGGCGTCCGGGCTTGCCGAAGTGCCGAACCCCTCAGCGGTTTTTCTGGCCGAGCGGGCGGAAAATGCTGCCGGTTCTGTGGTTACCGCCTGCATGGAGGGCACCCGGCCGATTCTTGTGGAGCTTCAGGCCCTGATCAGCAGTGCCGGATTCGGCACGCCCCGTCGGACCATTCTAGGTCTGGATCATAACCGCGTGTCGCTTCTGGTGGCGGTGATGGAGAAAAAGCTCGGGTTGGATATGGCCGGACATGATATATTCATGAATGTGGCCGGCGGCGTCAAGGTTTCTGAACCGGCCGTGGATTTAGGCATTTCGTCGGCGGTAGCCTCGAGCTTCCTGGATCGTGCGATCCCGGATAAAATGATGCTTCTGGGTGAGGTCGGCCTTGCCGGCGAGGTCCGGGGGATTTCTCAGCTTGAGCCTCGCATCAGCGAGGTCCGTAAAATGGGATTTACCCGGTGTATTGTGCCGAAGAGCAGCTTGAAGACGGTATCAAAAATGGACGGCATAGAGCTGATCGGTATTAATCAGCTATCTGATATGATGGACCTTTTATTTTGACATGGATTTATATTGTTTGACACTTGACTGATTTCAGGGTATGAAACGCCACAACCCCAAGTCCAGACAACATCCTGATTATTATGCAAAACGGGCCAAACAGGAAAATTTCCCGGCCCGGTCCGTATATAAGCTACAGGAAATTCAGAAAAAATACAGTCTTATAAAAAAGGGGTACAGGGTGCTGGATCTGGGGTGTGCACCGGGGTCATGGCTGAAATACGCGGCAGGGCTTACAGGCGAGAAGGGCCGGGTTGTGGGTATTGATTTAAAACCGGTGACGGAAGGTATACCCGACCATGTCCGTGTGTTAAGCGGAGACGTCATGGAACTGGCGGAAAATCCGGATAGATGCTTGGAGCTTATTGGCGGCGGGGTTGATGTGGTATTGAGTGATATGGCCCCGTCCACTACGGGTAAAAAGGATGTGGACGCGGCCCGGTCCTATAACCTCAGCCGGGCGGCGCTTTTAATTTCCGAGGCCCTTTTGACGCCCGGTGGGGCATTTGTTTGTAAAATATTTCAAGGCGGGGAGTTTGAGGAATTTATCGCTTCCGTAAAATCGGTTTTTGATTCGACTAGAATATATAAACCCCGGAGTACACGTAAAGAAAGCAAAGAAACCTATGTTATCGGAATTGGGAAAAAATAGGAGGAGAGTTCATGTCAGGACACAGCAAATGGGCAAACATTAAACACCGCAAAGGTGCGGAGGATTTAAAACGCGGCAGGATTTTCACCCGGCTTACCAAGGAAATCATTGTTGCCGCCCGCATGGGAGGCGGAGATCCCAATGCCAACCCGAGGCTGCGTGCTGCGATTCAAAACGCCAAAAGCAACAACCTGCCAAAGGATAAAGTTGAACGATCCATAAAGAAGGGTACCGGCGAGCTTGAAGGCGTCAACTATGAGGAGACCAGCTATGAAGGCTATGGTCCCGGCGGTGCCGCCGTGCTGGTGGAATCCATGACGGACAATAAAAACCGGACCGTCTCTGACATCCGCAATATTTTCAGCAAGCACGGTGGAAAGCTTGGTGAAAACGGCTGCGTGGACTGGATGTTTGATAAGAAGGGTTGGATTGCTGTTAAAAAATCGGATGTGGATGAGGAAACCCTGATGACGGTTGTGCTGGACGCGGGTGCCGAAGATATTCGCGAGGAAGATAAGGAGAATTATGAGGTTATTATGCCCCCGGATGCGTTTGAGGGGGTAAAGGGCGCGCTGGATGAGGCAGAGATCCCCTATGAAAATGCGGAAGTTACCATGCTGCCCCAGTCCTACATCAATTTAAGCGGCAAAGAGGCGGAACAGATGTATCGGCTCATGGATGCCCTGGATGATAATGATGATGTGCAAAAGGTATATACCAATGCAGATATTCCGGAGGATGTGATTGCGGAGGTACAGTAGAAAGGGGAAAGGTACAAGGGGAAAGGTACAAGGGGAAAGGTTTAAGGTATAAGGTTTAAGGTATAAGGTTTAAGGTATAAGGTTTAAGGTATAGGGTATGAGGTTAAAAAAAATAAAAACTTAGCGTCTCAGTGCCTTCCAGTGCCTTTCACCTCTGTCATTTTTAGGATCGTAAGTGACTAGGAATCTTATATAAAAAGGATTATCGCTGCCGTTCGAAATGACAGTGACTAAAGTTCAATCATTTTTTGAACCGCTCGCATTGCCGGTTCCCGGATGTTCTCGGGGACCTTTACCTCGCCGGTCATCTGTTCAAGGCTAGTCGCCACATCATCCAATCCGATTTTTTTCATATCCGTGCATACCATATTTTCAGATGCGGCAACAAACCGTTTTTCCGGCGATGCTTTTTGCAAGGGATACAACAGGCCGATTTCCGTTCCCACGATAAAGGTCTGCGCGTCTGATGTTTTCGCATATTTCAGCATGCCGGAAGTGCTGGCCACCGCATCGGCCATATCCAGAACCTCCCTACGACATTCCGGATGGGCCATAAAAAGCGCATCCGGGTATTCCTGCCGCCGTTGGCTCACTTCTTCAGTAGTTAACCGGTCGTGATAGGGGCAATAGCCGTCCCATGGATGTATGGTTTTATCGGTCTTTGCCGCTGTGTACCGGGCCAGATTCCGGTCCGGCACCATCAGGATCTCGCCGGAGGATAGGCTGTTTACCACTTTTATGGAATTGGCTGATGTGCAGCATATCGTGGACATGGCTTTGACAGCAGCACTGGAATTGACGTAAGTGACCACGGGCATATCAGGATGCTCCTCGAGTCGGGCGGATAACTGCTGGGGGGTAATCATGTCGGCCATGGGGCAGCCGGCGCTTTTATTTGGCAGGAGTACGGTTTTATCCGGGCAGAGGATGGATGCGCTTTCCGCCATGAATTGAACGCCGCAGAATACGATGATTTCCGCTTCTGTTTTTGAGGCTTGAATGCTTAGTTCCAGGGAATCGCCGCACAGATCTGCGATATCCTGAATTTCCGGCGGCTGGTAATTGTGCGCCAGGATGATGGCATTTTTTTCGGTTTTAAGCCGATAGATGGTTTCTGCGGCACTTTTTTGCATGGTTACAGTATTATCCTGTTTTTTTCTATTCTTCCAGTCGCACCACGTCTGATTCCGGCGGGATTTCAAACTGAAATTTGGAGGCGCTTATGGATTCTTTGAATTCGATATGTTTAAAATTGATCAGGGTCTCATCGCCGTAAGCGTTTTTGGTCGATACGCTGTTTACAATAAATGTTTCCCGCTCGATGTTAAGAAAAATCTTTGATAAATCCAGTTCCTTTTGCCGGGGGATGAGTTTTAGCGTATAATGACCGGGCTTATGGGCGGAGACTTTTTCAACCTTAAACTCTTCCTTGATGAGTTCAATGTTGGAAAGGAAGCTTGCGCCTTTACCGTTGCCGAAATAGGTGAGAGCGCCGCCCATAATGACTTGGTTGTCGGCTGGCCGGTGGATCCATAGTGTTTTGCCGTCTGTGATGATGGCATGTGCATCCGGTGTTTGATACTCCCAGCGCATCATCCCCGGGTGTTTGAACCACACCCGGCCGGTGGCGGTATCTGTTATATCCATGGCCTTAAGGCTCGACTCCTGAACAAATTCGGCCTGTATATCCGCCCCGCCGTATCGGGATTCAAGCTTCGCGATAATTTCATCCGCCGCCATACAGCTACCCGTTTCTTTGGATTGACACAAGCCAGTGGCGATGCTTGTAAACAGCAGCAGAGCGCATAATAACGTCGTAAAGCCTAACAGGCGCATGAGCTTGTCCCCGTATAACTATTTCTATTAATGTATCTATCCATGATAGGTATTAAAGCTTAAAATATATTAATTTATCACAATGAAATAATCATGTAAATAAAATGGAATTGCTAACATTCGGAAGGACTCGATAATAATGGCGAACCAAAAGCCATGTTAATAAATAAAGCCTTGATTTTTTTATTAAATTGCGAAAAGCAAATGCTTAGAATTTTCTTGACACGCTTTCGGTATTCTTGTATTTAATATTTTTTTAATTTTTATAATTGGTTTTAACACTTAGGATGTTGTGAGTTTAATTCTAGTCAGGAGGTTATTATGAGAAGAATTGAAAAGGCGGCCGTAATCGGTTCCGGGATTATGGGGGGTGGGATTTCCGCCCTGCTGGCCAGTGCCGGAATCCCCACTGTTCTTTTGGATATCGTTCCCTTTGATTTAAAAGATGAGGAAAAGGATGATCCAAAAGCCAGAAACCGGATCGTCCAGGGTGGCCTGGATGGGGCGGTAAAAGCAAAGCCCCCGTTGTTTATGGATAAGAAAAAGGATGTGGATCTCCTCTCCATTGGCAACCTTGAAGACGATTTTGATAAGCTTAAGGACTGCGACTGGATTGTTGAAGTCGTTGTTGAGAAGCTTGAAATCAAGCAGAATCTGTTTAAAAAGATCGATGGCGTTCGCAAACAGGGATCAATTGTGAGTTCCAACACTTCCGGTATTCCGCTGCAGCAGATGTCCAAAGATTTAAGCGACGATATGCGCCAGCATTTCCTGGGCACCCACTTTTTTAATCCCGTCCGTTATATGCATCTGTTGGAAATCATCCCCGGGCCGGAGACCCTTCCAGAAGTTCTGAACTTCATGGCCGATTTTGGCGAAAAATTTTTGGGCAAAGGCATCGTGTGGGCAAAAGATACCCCAAACTTTGTCGGCAACCGTATCGGCGTTCAGAATATCGGCAAAGCCATGCAGGCTATGCTAGAGCATGATATATCAATCCCCGAAGTCGATGCCATTTTCGGTCCGCCCATGGGGCGTCCCAAGACCGCGGTTTTTAAAACTTCCGATCTTGTCGGTCTGGATACCATGAAGCATGTGGCCGACAACTGCTATAATATGTGCCCGGATGATGAAAATCGTGAAACCATGGCAGTGCCGGACTTTGTTAAAAAGATGGTGGAAGAGAAAAACCTTCTCGGCAATAAAACAAAGGCCGGTTTCTATACCAAGGAGATTACTCCTGAATGGAAAACGATCCGGAAGGTCATCAATCCGAAGACCCTTGAATATGAGGAATATGGTAAGGCTGATTTCCCCTGCCTGCAGGAGGCCAAGAAGAAGGAATCCCTGGCTGAAAAAATACGGGCGATTGTATATGGTGATGATAAAGGCGCCAAATATGCCTGGGATGTGGTTGCAAACGGCTTGATCTATTCCGCCAACCGGATACCGGAAATCTCAGATACCATCGTTGATATCGATAACGCCATGAAATGGGGCTATAACTGGGAGCTGGGCCCGTTTGAAACATGGGATGCCATTGGCGTGAAGGAATCCGTTGAAAAAATGGAGGCCGATGGAATGACCGTTCCAAGCAATGTCAAGGAAATGCTGAATTCCGGTGCCGAGACCTTCTACAAACTGGACGGCGGCACAAAGATGTTCTTTGACTTTGGCTCAAACAGCTACAAACCGGTACCCATGAGTGACAAACAAATTATTCTGTCCGATTTAAGGGCCAACAAAAAGGTGGTCAAATCGGTCTCCTCATGCTCGCTCATTGATTTGGGTGACGGCGTGTTTGATTTGGAATTCCATTCCAAGATGAATGCCATTAACAATGAAATGGTCGAGTTCATGGCAGAAGCCGGTGAGTATGTAAAAGAAAACGGTGTCGGTTTGGTCATCGGCAACCAGGCATCCGGCATGCCGGCGCCCTTTTCTGCCGGCGGCGATCTGGCTTACATGCTGGGCTGTGCCAAGGCCGGCAATTTTAGTGAAATCGATCAATTTATACGGACCGTCCACAAGGGCATCATGGGTACCAAATATGCGCCGTTCCCGGTTGTGGCGGCCCCCTTCGGGCTGGCTTTGGGCGGTGGCTGTGAGGTCTGCATGTGTGCGGACAAGATCGTCGCCAATGCGGATCTTTTCATGGGGCTGGTTGAAATCGGCGCCGGTTTGGTTCCGGGCGGCTGCGGCATGATCCATCTGTGGCGCAATTTTATCGAATCCAAGCCGGATGTGGCCAACCTGACGGATTATTCCGGGTATTTTATCCCGGCATTTATGAATGTTGCCCAGGCCAAGGTTTCCAACTCGGCAGCGGATGCCCGCAACAAGGGTTACCTCCGCCCCACCGACCGGATCGTGTTCAATAAGGACAACCTGATCGGTGAGGCAAAGAAAGAGGTCTTGAAGATGGTGGATGACGGTTATGTTCCGCCGAAAAAGGTAAAACGGCCGGTATTCGGTCGTGAGGCCCAGGGCATGATTACGGCTGAGATGCTTAATATGAAAATTGGCGGATATATAACCCCGCATATGGAAACCATAGCCAAGAGAATCGCCTATTGTATGTCCGGCGGTGATGTGATCCAGAGAACAGAGGTCAGCGAAGAACACCTGATGACCCTGGAGCGAGAGGCCTTCGTGGATCTGTGGAAGACGGAAAATACCCAAAAAATGGCTGAACATATGATGAGCACAGGCAAGCCCTTAATGCTGTAGTGATAAACAATCCAAAAAACCGAAATTTTAGGAGGATATACAGATGAGTGAAGCATATATTGTAACCTCGTTGAGAACACCGGGTTGCCGGCGGCGAAAAGGGGCCTTTGCCCAGACCCGTCCGGAAAGCCTTTTGAAAACGGTTATTGAGGCCCTTATGGAAAAGACGCCGAATGTTGAAAAAAAAGATGTTGAGGATATCCTTCTCGGTTGCGCGTTTCCAGAGGCCGAGCAGGGCCTGAATATCGGCCGGGTGATGGCCCAGATGTGCGGTTTTCCGGATTCTACATGCGGGGCCACTGTTAACCGGTTCTGTTCATCCGGTCTGGAAGCCATTGCCCTGCAGGCCATGCGGATCAGATCCGGCTGGTGCGATGTTGCCATTGGCGGCGGTATTGAGTCCATGACCATTGTTCCCATGGGCGGCAATATGCCGCGTCCCCATCCGGACTGGGCCAAAGAGAATCCGGACGTTTATATCTCCATGGGCGCCACTGCGGAAAATGTTGCAAATCGCTATAATATCACCCGGGAAATGCAGGATGAATTCGGCTATCATTCCCAGATGAAGGCGATAAATGCCAAGCAAAACGGCCTTTACAAGGAAATTGTTCCCACGCCGGCCGTTAAATATGTGGAAAAGGAAGACGGCAGCTGGGAGCAGAAAACCTGGCTGCAGGATTTTGACGACGGCATCCGGGAAAGTACCACGCTGGAGGGGATGGCTAAGCTCCGCCCCGCATTTGCAGCAAACGGTTCGGTTACCGCAGGCAATTCCTCCCAGACAACCGATGGCGCTGCGGTGACACTGGTTATGAGCGAAGAGGCGGTCAAGAAATTTGATGTCAAGCCGATTGCCAAGCTTAAATATTATACGGTGGCCGGTGTGCGTGCCGATGAAATGGGCGTGGGGCCCGCCTATGCCATTCCTAAAATACTGAAGATGGCGGATATGAAGATCGACGATTTCGGCGTGATCGAGGTCAACGAGGCTTTTGCCTCACAGGCTATTTACTGCCTGCAGCAGCTGGGCCTGTATGAAAAGAGGGAGCAGTGGCTGTCAGACAGTGATAAGCGCCGCATCAATGTCAACGGCGGCGCCATTGCCCTGGGCCACCCCTTGGGCTGCACGGGTGCTAAACTCTGTGCCCAGGTAATGACGGAAATGCAGGAGCGGGGTGCCAAATACGGCCTCGAATCCATGTGTATCGGCGGCGGTATGGGTGCTGCGGCCATCTTTGAACTATGTGACTGATAATACAACACCCTTCTTTCTTTGGTGGATGTTTAAAAAGGCTGTCCGGTTTTTTGGACAGCCTTTTTATTTACCAAAACCAGTTTATTTACCAAAACCAGGGGAATTTTTTACGGGGCGGGTTTTTAATGATCATCACCGGAATTTCTTTTTCCATCAGCCGGAATGATTCAAAGATGTTGCCCAGAAGCGAGGTAACCGTAGCCGTATCCCCTTGGCCGCCGATAATTATCAGCCGGGCGTTTCTTTCAATGGCTACTTGATAAACATTCTCAGCTTCGCTGGTGATCTCATCCCCGGCCTCAATCCGGCAGGGGAACTCTTCCGGCGAAAGGCCATAGGTTTTTAAAAACTGCTGATAGGTTTTTTTGGCCTGCTGCTGGTAATGACTGGCGCTGCGTTCCGTGGTGGCGGGGAAATAAGCCCGGCTCGGATCGGAGACAAAATAGCAGGTCATTTTCACCCCCCATGTTCTTGATAGGTCCAGGGCCCGCTCAAACGCCCTTGTCGATTCGGTTGAAAAATCAATGGCGCACAGGATTGGATCAATCGTTTTCTCAGCATATTGAGGCACAAACAGGATGTCGCTGGCGGCATCCGCGGCAATTTTATGACCGTACCGAGCCTCCCGGTTTTCCCCGTATTTCTGCCCGATTAATGTCAGATCAATTTGGTTTGTCTTAATATATTCGATAATTTCTTTGGTTGCGTCCTCATAGCCTACCTGGGTGGCGATTTCCCAATGGCATTCTTCTTCGAAATGGTTGTCCACGGATTTTTGTATTTTATCCTGAATGATTTCTTTCAGTTCGGTTTCTATGTCCGGAAAATCTCTGCTGCCCCGGTTCGGCAGGTCATATGCTTGGATGGCATGATAAAAAACTACTTTCCGGGCTGGCAGGGTTTTGGCCATGAACGCGGCGTAACTGATCAAATAGGTATCAATGTCGGTTAAATCCAGACAGACCAGAATGTTATGAACCGGCTCTAATTTTGGGAAATTGGACTCTGTCGTCATATCGGCCCTACTTTTAAGTTTTTCGTTGGTTGTCTTCCCCCCGGGCCGCCGCCCGGGACTAAGCCTATAAGCAACTTTTATGATAGATGCGATGTAGAGGCGGGCTTTAGCCCGTCATTCGCAGAAGCGACCGATGCAGCAAGCCGCGTTCACTGGAAGGCTGAAGCCTTCCACTACATTGATTGTACAAATCTCGATAAACCGATCAGGAATTGACGAATGCGCTTTGTTTATCCGCCCTACATGGCTAAGCTTTTGATTTTTTTAACCTAATACCTAATACCCAATACCCAATACCTAATACCTTGAAGTTACTTAGAAGTCCTAAAAAAATGGCCTCAAAAACTGATTGACAACTCAATCAGTTCGGCGTATTTCTAATATTTCCAAACCTTAACTTGAAATAAAAACTCCATCAAACCACTGGGGATCATTATTGAGCCGCAAAGAAGCCATTATTGAAGCCGCTACCCGGCTGTTTGCCGAAAACGGATTCCATCAAACCTCTACCCTCGATATCGCCGAAGCCGCCGGTGTGGCCCACGGCACCATTTTTTACCATTTTAAAAGCAAAGAAGGTATTATATATGAAATCTTCAGGCGCTCCGGGCAAACCTATGTGGCCGAGCTGAAGTACGAGGTCGGCCGGTATCAGAAGGGCATTGAAAAAATTGAGGCGGTTTTGCGGTTCAACAATGCATTCAGCCGTTCCCATTCAAAGCAGTTATTGATTTTTCTCAGAGATTTTCCGGAAAAGCTGGCCTCAAAAGAAAACAAACTGAAAGATCTGGTAAAAGCCACCGGCGACCAGGTCATTAAAATCATCGAGCAATGTCTGGAAACCGGTATCGCTGACGGCAGCGTCGATACCTCAAACATCAAAAACAGCGCGCATATTCTAAACGGGCTGATATTCGGCCTGATGCATATGAACCTGTTGAGTCCGCTGGAGATCCCTGACCTTACATACAGTGTCGACGAATTCTGCCGCCGTGCGCTGGCGCCTGTGAGTTTACCGACAAACGGATTGAAATGAAATAATAGGGGAAAGAATGGTTTCAATGCATAACAAAAAATGGCTGGCAAGGATTGGCCTGACCCTCCTGCTGCTTTTGACCGGTCATGCGCTGGCCGGCCAGGACCAACAAAATATAGGGTTCACGTTGGATCAGGCCTATGAAACCGCATTGAAAAAAAACGAACATGTAGCCATTTCACGGGAAGAACTCAGGCAGAATAGAAGCGAAATTACCATTGCCACTTCCAATCTGTACCCCCAGATTTCCGCGGTGGCCGCCTACAATCGCGAGAAGGATATTCAAATCACAGCTGACGGCCAAGATTTGGGTACCTTTGGCAACCCCGATGAATATGGGACCCTGACGATAAGGCTTGATCAGCATATCTACCAATTCGGCAAGGTCTGGTCCGGCAGGAAAATGGCCCAATACTATTTCAAAAGCTCCAAATTCAGGCATGTTCGGCGGCTAAAAGAAATCCTGTTTAATGTCAGCACCCGCTATTATGAAGCTTTGCTGGGTAGAAGAGCCATAGAGATTTCTGAAAATGCCCTGCAACGGGCAAATCGTCAAATGGAGCAGGCAAATGCTCGCTTTGAGGTGGGCGTGTTAACCCAGACCGATGTTTTACGGGCCCAGGTACAGGTCGCCCAATCCCAAGAGCAACTGGAACGGGCCAGAAACCAATATGACATCGCATTGGAAAATTTGGCCCTGGAACTGGGGACAGAGGCAGTGCCGGCCGAACTCGCCGAACCCCTTGAAAAAAATATCAAACCAGCGCCGGTCCCGGATTTATATCAGAAAGCCCTCACCCATCGCCAGGATCTGCGTGAGGCGGAAAACCGGGTTAGCGCCGCCGAAAAACGGGTGGATTTCGAACAGGCCGATTTTTTTCCGAATTTAAGCGTGGAAGGCCTATATATAAGAACCGAGGAGCCCGATATGTTCTTCGACGAACGTGATGACTGGCAGGCAGCCCTTAAACTGTCCTATCCCCTGTTTACCGGCGGGAAAACCAGCGCCGAAGTCGGCAAGGCAAAATCCGAACTCGACCAGGCCAAGGCTGCCATGGCCCGATTAAAAAAAGAAATCCGAAACCAGGTGAGAAGCGTCTATCTGGATATTCAAACACAGAAAAAAGTAATCCAACAGCTTGAGGAACAGGTCAAAACCGCCAAAAGGAATTACCGTCAGGTAACCGCCCAGTTTGAACAGGGAGTGGTGACCGCCGTCGACCAGGTGGATGCCTTCACCGCCCTAAATGAGGCAGAAAACCGGCTGGCGCAGGCATATTATTCTTATCAGCTTGACCAGATCCGGCTGGAGCTTGCAATGGGCACCTTTCAGACTGATTTGCTGGTAAAGGAGCTGTCCAATGACAGAGCATATTAATTCGTGGTTAAAAACCGCAAACTTTTTTTTCATGGAATCGAAAGCCCCTCGGGGCGAGCGTCCGATTCTCTGGTCCCTGCCTAAAATTACTATAATAACAATCTTTTTCTGTCTTGCAGCCGTATTGATAATCGGCCGGCCGTTCACTTCAGCGAAAGCGGCTGCAAACAATTGTATCCCGGTTGAAACCGTAAAAGTCCAAAAGATGGACCTTGAACGGACCGTTCAGGGTATCGGCACGCTGGAGGCCATTCAGCAGGTCACAATCCGGCCGGAAGTCAACGGTGTTATTGAATCCGTTCATTTTCAGGAAGGCAGCCGCGTGAAAAAAGGCGATCTGCTTTTTTCCATGGACGATAATAAAATCATAGACCAGCTACAAGCCCGGCAGGCCGCCCTTGAGGAAGCCCGGGCGAATCTCGAGAATGCCGAACTGATTTATAACCGCAGGCAGCGTCTATACAAGCAAAAGCTGGGGTCAGAAGAAGCCAGGGATGAAGCACGGGCTAAATATAAAGCGCTTTCTGCCACCGTCGACAGAATTGAAGCGGAGATTGAGGGCATCAAGGAAACCCTTGCCGACACCAAAATCAAAGCCCCGTTTGCCGGCATCATCGGCGAGCGGTATATGGATCCCGGCGAATGGGTGGATGCGGGAACCCAGTTGGCGCCCCTGGTAGAAACCGACCGCCTTAAAATTGCCTTTACCATTCCGGAGAAATACCTGGGGCAGGCCAAGACCGGCCAAACCATAAAACTCCGCACCCCGGCATTTCCAGACAGGGAGTTTATCGGCTCCGTCTATTTCGTGAGCCCCCTGATCAGGGAGGATACCCGCAGCCTGATGGTCAAAGCGTACGTGGACAATCCGAATCTTATGCTATCTCCCGGCGGATTCGCCGCCGTTGAGTTAATCGTCGATATCCTCAAACAGAAGCCGGTGGTCCCGGAGGAAGCCCTGGTGCCGACACGCACCGGTTACATGATCTATACCATAAAAGACGGCAAAGCATTGGGCCGTGATGTTAAAATCGGGCTCCGCCATCCGGGAACCGTTGAGATAAGAAAAGGCGTTACTTTCGGAGAAACGATTATTAAATCCGGGCACATTGCGGTCAGCGAGGGCGATACGGTTTGTTCACAGCAATAAAACGCGCTTCCCCTGTTTTATGGGGAATAAAATGGAATAATCCCTTATGATCTGGAATTTATGCATCAGACGGCCGGTTATGACGACGGTGGTATTTCTGGCCCTATTTATTTTCGGTGTATACGGCTACAACCAGATGCCTGTCAGAGAGTTTCCGGATGTCGATTTCCCCATCGTAAGCGTCTCCGTTATACTGCCGGGGGCGGACCCGGAAGTCATTGAAACTGAGGTGGTGGAACCGTTAGAGGAAGAAATTAACACCATTGAGGGAATCAAAGAAATAACATCCACCAGCCGGGAGGAAGTGGGCATTGTCACGGTAGAATTTGAGCTGTACCGGGATATCGATTTTGCGGCCCAGGATGTCCGGGACCGCGTCACCCGGGCGCGGCCGGAGATGGCCGATGACATCGAAGAGCCGATTATCCTCAAAATCGACCCGGACGCCCAGGCCGTCATGTGGATTGCCCTGAGGGGGGATAAGCGATGGGATCCCGTTCGGATGACCGACTATGCCGACCGGGTGATCAAGGACCAGCTTGAGCGCCTGCCTGGCGTGGGGCAGATCCTGATCGGCGGGGAACGCATGTATGCCGTTCGAATCAAGCTGGATCCGAACAAACTGGCCGCCCACCATCTAACCGTTCAGGAGGTCATCGGAAAAATCCAGGCGGAAAATGTGGATATTCCCTCCGGCCGCATCGAAAGCAGGGAGCGCGAGTTCCTCATAAAAACCGAAGGCCAGTTTTCAGAGGCCGAGCCTTTCAATGATATCATTATCACCTATAGAAACGGCGCGCCGGTGCGGTTGGGGGATGTGGGCGCGGCATTGGACGGGGTTGAAAACGACCGCAACGTGGCGCGATACAACAAGGGAAAAGCCGTCGGCCTGGGGGTTGTCAAGCAGTCCGATGCCAACATGGTCGAGGTGGTGGAACGGATCCAATCCGAGTTAGACCGGATTTCCAAGCAGTTGCCGCCGGGGCTGGAATACGCCGTTGCATCGGATGACTCGCTGTATGTCAAGGAAAGTATTGACGATTTGACAACGACCATTTTTATGGCGACGCTTCTGGTTGCTATGGTCATCCTTTTCTTCCTGGGAAGCCTTCGGGGCACCATTATTTCCGGTCTGGCCATTCCAACCTCGCTTTTGGCCGGGATGGCCATGATCTATTACTTCGGGTTTTCATTAAATGTCCTGACACTGCTGGCCTTTATCCTGGTGGTCGGACTGGTGGTGGATGATGCCATTGTGGTTCTGGAGAGCTGCTACCGGCACATGGAATACGGGGCGGAGGCCAAGCCGGCCGCACGGACCGGAACAACGGAGATCGCTTTTGCCGCCATCGCCAATACCATGTCATTGATTGCGGTCTTTATTCCTGTGGCCTTTATGCCGGGCATGATCGGCCGCTTCTTTTTTGAGTTCGGCATCACCGTTGCTGTCACCGTTATCGCCTCAACCTTTACCGCATTAACATTAACCCCCATGCTCTGCTCCCGGTACCTCAAGGCGGCCACCGGAACCGGGAGGCCCTTTCTCCTGCGGATAACCGAACGGGGGTTCAATAAAATAGAAGGCGGATACCGTATGATTCTGACCGGCGCCCTGAGATGGCGCTTTTTGACTGTAATGATTGCCATTCTGGCACTTGTTGCGGGCATTTTCTTCTTAAACCGGATGGAATCGGAGTTTGTCCCCAATATCGACAAAAGCCGGTTTATGATTTCATACGAAACCGTCGAGGGGGCGACGGTCAGCAATACGGACAAATATGGCAGCCAAATAGAAGACATCCTGGCCGGCATTGATGAAGTCCGTTCCTTTTTCATGGCCATCGGCCTATCTCAGCAGGGACCCGGCAAAGCCAATGAGGGTTTTTTCTTTGTCCGCCTGATTCATCATACCCAGCGGGAGCGGAACCAGGAGGCCATCATGCAGGAGGTCAGGCAAAAAATCGCCAAAATTCCCGGCGTCCGGGGCTATGTGCTTGAGTCCTCAGGGCCGGTAGGGGCTGAAGCCCCCCTGCAGGTCGTGCTGGAAAATCCGAATATTGATGAGCTGGCCAGGCAACAGGAAACCGTGATGCAGTGGATGCGCAGCCAACCCGAATTCGTGGGCGTGCATTCAAACATGAAGCTTGATAAACCCGAAGTGCGTGTTGCCGTTAACCGCCAAAAAGCCCAAGAGATGGGGGTAACGGTGGCGGAAATTTCAACCACCCTGCGCTATATTTTTGGGGAGCCCGACATATCGGAGATCGATAGAGAAAGCGAGCGTTACGAGGTCATCCCGGAGATCGAAACCGAAGAGAATGTACCGGATACCATTTACCGGCTATATACCCGGAATCAATCCGGGCAGATGGTTTCTCTGGAAAACCTGGTTGAAATAGAAGAAGGGGTTGGCCCCAGCGAAATCCATCATTTCAACCGGGGGCGGGCATTAACAATCATGTCCCAGCTTCCGCCCGGCGTAGCCCTGGGCACCGCCCTGGATAAACTGAACAATTACCTGGACACCCAGCTGCCCGCGGATTTCAAAACAGACATCACCGGCCAATCCCAGGATTTCAAGGAATCCTTTTTCTACCTGACCATGGCCCTGGTTTTTGCCGTCATTTTCATATTCCTGATCATGTCCGGCCAGTTCGAGTCGTTTCTCCATCCCCTAACCATCCTTATAACGCTTCCGCTTGCGGGCATCGGCGCTTTTGGTGCGCTCTACGCCCTGGGGATGACCGTGAACATTTTTTCATTTATCGGCATTATCATGCTGCTGGGGCTGGTTACCAAAAACGCCATACTGCTTGTGGACTATGCCAATGTTCTGGTTGCCCGCGGATACACCGTCATGGATGCGGCCCGGGAGGCCGGCATGGTGCGGTTCCGGCCCGTTTTGATGACGGCCATTTCCACCATTTTAGGCATGCTGCCCATTGCCCTGGGCTACGGCGCCGGCGGTGAGGCCAGGATGCCAATGGGTGTATGCATTTCCATGGGCATGTTTGCGGCGACGGCCTTGACGCTTCTGGTGATTCCGACGGTGTATACCCTGTTTGACGCGCTTCAGAAAAAAATTCTGGCGCACAAGACCGTAAGCGCACTAATTGCTTTGCTTATTATGGCTCTGGTGGCTGTCTATGTATTGGTTTAATACGAGGGAATGCCCATGAAAATAATGCACATCACTATCCATTTCGAATTTTCGGATACCATTGAAAAAATTCTGGACGACCATGAAATTGATAATTACGTCCGGTATTCGATGCGGGAAGGCAAAGATCGGGATGGCAAGCATTTCGGCACTCAGGTATTTCCTGGAAATACGACGATTTTTCAAGTCCAGGTGCCGGATGAGAAAGTAGAAGCGATATTCAAAGATTTAAAAACCTTCAAAGAGGCCAAGCCGGCGCACCGGCATCTTGAGGCTCTAGTGATACCGGTAGATCAAAGATTGGAATAGGTTTTGGGTATTGGGTTTTAGGTATTGAGCGTCAAATACTTCTCCATCATCTCAAACAGCTCATGCCGTTTGACCGGTTTGGCGATATAGTCATCCATGCCGGCAGCCAGGCATTCATCCCGGTATCCGGCCAGCGCATGAGCGGTAAGGGCGATGATGGGAATAGCCTTAAAGCCTTTGCCGCGGATCTCTTTAACGGCCTCAAAACCATCCATTTCGGGCATTTGTATATCCATAAGAATAAGCGCAAAATCATCCGGGTGGGTGGAAAATTTATCTACCGCCTCAATCCCGTTCTCAGCTATATCGACCGCATAACCGGCTTTTTCGAGCATCACCCGTATCAGCTTCTGATTCACAGCATTATCTTCCGCTACCAGAATCCGTTTATTCTCAGTGGCTGCTGCGGATGCGGCAGGCGTTTGAAGTGTCTCTTGCCTTCTGGAAGCGGTACTATCTTTTGGCAGGCCGGTTCCGATCAATCCGTTTAACAATTGGAAAAGCTTCTCCCGACGAACCGGTTTAATAATGGACTCGTCAAACCCGGCCTGTCTGCAAAGATGGGGGTCCCGTTCGGTGATATAGGACAAGGCAATCAGGGGAATCCGTTCAATATACTGATTCCCTGACTCCCGAATTTGACGCGCCACTTCATAACCGCTCATTCCCGGCATATGTATATCAATTATGGCGCAATCAAATGGATTCCCGGCAATTAAGGCTCGCTCCAGGGTGGGCAGCACCTCCATACCGCTTCTTAAATCCGAAATCTTAATCCCTGCCGAACGGAGGGCATTTACCAGCATATCCAGGTTGACCTGATTGTCGTCAACGATCAGAACCTGCTTGCCCACCAGCGCGGCGGTAAGATCCTGCCATGGGGCGCCTTTTTCCGATTTTTCGAACCAGCCGGTGAAATGGAATGTCGTGCCCACTTCCGGCTCACTTTCCAGCCGGACACTACCTTCCATGAGCTCGGCCAGCTGACGGGAGATGCTTAACCCAAGGCCGCTTCCCCCGAATTTTCGCGATACAGAATTATCCGCCTGGTGAAACGGTTTAAAGATTGTATTTTGTTTGTCCTCCGGAATCCCCACGCCGGTATCAGAAACACTGGCATGAAGCTTAACCCGCAAATCTTGTTCCTCCTCCATCCGCATGGAAAGCGAAATTTCGCCGGACTCAGTAAACCGGGGGGCGTTGCCCATGAGGTTCATCAGAATCTGCTGAAACCGGAACGGGTCCCCTTTCAGATGGGCCGGCACGGATTCGTCAATTTTACAAACCAGTTCAATCGGCTTTTCCCCGATTTTTGGCCGAATTAATTCACAGACATCATAAGCCAGAAGCTCCGGTGAAAAATCAATCGATTCAAGCACGATTTCTCCGGATTCGATTTTTGAAAAATCAAGCACATTATTGATCAGTGACAGCAGGGTTTCTCCGCTGGTACGAATAATCTCGGCATAGTCGAGCTGATTGTCACTCAACGGGGTATCGATCAGCATATCCGTAAACCCCAGAATCGCATTCATTGGTGTCCGGATCTCATGGCTGATATTGGCGAGAAATTGGCTTTTCGCCTGGTTGGCGGCATCCGCCTCTTTGGCCAACTCCTCTGCCTTTGTCTTCTCAGAAATTAACGCCTCATTGGCCTCTGTTAATTCTCTGGTCCGCTCTTTGACTATTTCGTCCAAACGGTCCCGATGCCTTTTAAGCTCCTGTGCCGTCTTTTTATGGCTTTCAATCTCTTGCTCTAAAATCCTGTTTTTTTCCTGAACCTCTTTGGTTAGCTGTTCGTTTCTCTCAAATACCCACGAAAACCGACGAAGCAGATTCTTTTCAAGCTGTTTGTGATGGCTGGCCTCGGCCGCATCCGCCTCTAGTTCTTCAATTTTCGCATACAACCGGTCTATTGTATGAAACCAGGGCTGCCAAGTTTTGGGCACCCTATGCAAAGGTTTTCGCACGCCGCTGCGATACCGTGCCAATATAAACCATACGATCTGTTTAGCCGGGGCGATAAACCAATGATACAAAAGCAAGGATAAACCGATAAGCAACAGAACCGCCGCCGCCCACAGAATAATACCCAGTGCGGCCATACCCGAAAACGGTTCCCTTTGAACAAACAGCAAACCGGTAACCGCCAGTACAATACCGACAATAAAAACCCAAAAAATGATTTCATATGGACGCTGGAAGCTGGACAGGCGCCTGGTATTATCCATTTGCCGTTCGGAATGATTGGCCATATGAGGATGTTTCATTAGGACACCTGTGCCTCAGGGTTCACGGTTCAAAGTACTTGACTGTTTAACGAAATTTGCACAATTTGATTAGCGGAAGGCTTTACTTGGTACATCAGTCTCCTTCACCGCTGTCCTCCGCCGGCGTATTTGTCTGTTCATCGGCTCCAAATTCCTGCGTCTGCTGACTGTCCGGCTTAATATCGGATTTACAAAAACAGAACTGCAAAGACGCAGAACCGATTTCAATGATATCAAATTCATTAAGTACAGCTTCCTGGGAAACGGGCTGATAGTTAACCTTGGGTTTCCTGGCTCCGCCGACATAACGCAGCACATAATTGTTTCCTTCTGTTTTTGAAATCTCGGCCGCCGTATTCCCCACCATTAATCCCTTAACCAGTATATCACAATCCCGGGATTTTCCAATTCGGGTCACAGGCTCTGACAAAACAAAAGGCGCTTGATCTGCGTTTAAAAACTCAAGGCAGCCGGCTTTGCCTTTTTTAGCATTTAATTCAGTCACTTCCGATAAACTCCGGGCCAGCCGGGAGCGATGATCCGAGGTATCTATGTGCATGGTGGCCTGGCTTATCTCCTGTGTCTCTGCTTCGTTTGTCTCTCCCTGTAGAAAGCCGAAAACCATGGTGTATGGGTTAATGGTAATCTGATCCCCGTCATTGAGCTGCCTGGAAATCACCAGCTCTTTATTGACAAATGTGCCATTTCTACTCTGATAATCTGTAATGAAATATTTTTGTCCCTCACTTTCAATTTCCGCATGAAAATTCGACACCGCCGGGTTGTCAAGGACAATCGTGTTTCTTTCAAGACGCCCGATGGTTAACGGTCCTTCAGGATTCAAACGATATGTCTTCAGTTTTTTTTTCCCCTCATAAATTGTCAGTACCGGCATGGCCGAAACACCCCGCAATGATATAGGTTCAAATTCAAGAGGTTTTTATACATAACTTTCTTTATTTATATGAAAACCACCTCGGCTGGTCAAGCAAATTACTTGTTCGACGCGTCCAACCTGCACGGCTGATGGGTTTATCTCCCCTAATACGCTTTCTTGCCATTTCAAACATTTCAGGTAAAATCAGTTTGACTCCTGCAGACGCGAACAGTAAGGTAAATTGTTTTGGGTGGTTCCTTTAATCTGATATAAGTATAACTGGCATCATGTCTGAGATTGAAACGGTCGTAAAATTTTTTCTGAATATATTCCGTCTGCAAACCGAGTTTGTCGAACGGCAAAACGCCAAATGCGATTTTCAAGCGGTTGCCGATGATATCCTGACGGATCAGGTATTCGAATTTCGAGCCGAATGCGCCGGAAAATGGAAGACCCGGCGAATGAGCATCCGGCAGCTCGGCGAATCGGTTGAAAGTAAAAGCACCTGTTTTAAAGTTACCTATGATAATGTGCTGGTGGTTAAAATCCCCCCCCGGACGTTTCCAAGTTTTGAGGTATATCTTAAATACATCCAGACTGAAAAGGCGATTGCCACTCGACTATCCCCTGACGTCGTCTGTTTGTCACCCGCCATATCCGGAATCCTGAAAAAAATTCCTCAAATCCACCAAATAAAAAAGCATTTACTTGAGACGGAAGAAGACTATATCCGACTGCTACTCCACGATCCGAGCCTTCAGAGTTACTTAAAAGTTGGCAACCGGTTGGCTTTTTTTATGGATCTTTCCAGGTACGTCTTTTTAAACCAAATACTTGATTCCATGCATAAAAAAAGATTACGCGTACCCGAAGCCATTTATAAAAACCGGGATGCATTATTCGATCTTGATGCCTTTGAAACCATTTACGGCACCAAGCATGATGACATTTTTTTCCAGATCAACCGGTTGTACGGGAACTATCAGAAAAGCCTGGACCGCGCTGTTAATTATACTGAGGGACTGCTCTCTATTCCTGACTATCTAAGGACGGAATGGTTTCTTGACGGCCTGACCGGTCAGAGCCCGGATATTGCCTCGGCCGGGTATTCAACCGATACTGCCAAAAATATTGAAAGCGTTCTATCATCGACTATAAACAAGGGGGAAGGCGCCATCACCCGGTATAAAAAATTGGTGAATGCATATGTGATGCAAAAAATATTTGAAAACAACAGGTCAACAATGGCGGCTTTGATTGTTAACACCCTTGAATTAATCTCCCGGTTAAAAGATAAGGCCGTATCGGTTCGCGACTTAAAGCCGGATAACATCTTTGTGGCGACAAACTTCGATGGCGCGGATCATATACTGGGGAACCCCTCGGGCTACGCTTTAGGTTTGATTGATCTGGAAACCGCCATATCCTTTCAAGCTTCCCAACCGAATGCCTTCGAGCAACCATTAATGGCCGGGACCCCGTCTTTTATGACCCCTTCTCAGCTATTTGCCAATCCGGTTTTAACCAAATTGTTCGGGAACAATACATCCCGGGTTCTATATATGCAGGACTGGTATGCTACGGTAGGGATTATTTTTAACATTGTCACCGGCCACCACCTGTTCTACCGGACAGCCAAGTTAATCCCGGAAGTCATCCGGCTAAAGAAAAAAAACGCCCAACAGCCAATGGAGGTTTTTAAGAAAATCAGCTGGAATTTTTGGCAAACCGCGGCGAGCGAAATGGCAGAAAAAATCAAGGCGCACCGGAACCGGTTGGAGAACCTTCAGGTTAATTTAACCCCGCGTATTCGGAAAACAATAGGCGCCGAAGCCATTGAGGAAAACGCCATCCTGTTTGAAATCCTCCATCAAATGGTTTACAGCCAAAAATTTTTCCCGAACAGCTGTGAATCCTTGATCAATACAACCGCAGAGAGCATCCGTAGCCATCGGTTAAAATTTGAAAAACAAAAAGCCGTCTCAAAACACTCATCAAAGCAACAGGCCGGCATCATCTTTTTTCTAAAAAGCCTGGAAACACTCAAAATGCAGATCACAAGGACCCGGGCCTTGGTAAATCTTCCCAAAAAACCCGTTACAGCCGCTGAATTGATGAATATACTGTTCTATCGGGCATTTTATGCCATGTATAATCCGACGTGGTCGGAACGGGGACTGCCCATCACAGAAGATTAGGGGACAGGGTGAAAGGGGCAAGGTACAAGGTGAAAGTGGCAAGGTGAAAGGTTTAAGGTACAGGGTGTAAGGTTTAAGGTACAGGGTATAAGGTTTAAGGTACAGGGTATAAGGTTTAAGGTACAGGGTGTAAGGTTTAAGGTACAGGGTATAAGGTTTAAGGTTTAGGGTATAGGTATTAGGGGTTAGGCTCTTTGTTTTAAAAGCTCCAGCGCTACTTTCCTAAATATTGGGCGAGATGGGTTTTCAGTTCATTGAACTCGGTTTCAAGGCTGGCGTATAAATCGGATGCACCGGCAAGATCTTCGGATTTAGCCTTTATTTCGAGTTGATAGGCATATTCCCGTAGACGGTTGGCAGCGATGTTGGCGGAGGCGCCTTTCAAAGCATGGGCAGCCCTTGCTACAACTTCCGGCAATCCCTCTTTAACGCCTCTTTTAAGTTCTTCAAGGATTCCGGGTATATCCTCCAAAAATATGCCCAACACCTCCCGGATTAATTCCTCATCCCCATCAACCCGCTCCATCAATTCATGGAGGTCAAATCGGCCACTCTCTGTTCCAGTTGATCGCTCTTGTTGCATAGGGTTCAAAAATTCGTTAGATTAGATTAATATTAGCGAAAACGGAATAATGAAATATAGTATTATTAAGATCATTTAAAGTAAAGGCAAAACCAAAAAATCCTTGGCGGCCTGCCTGAAAGGCTTCATAAACAGGCGCTTAAAATGGAAGAGTGGCATTTATGACAGATTTTCAATTTACGGAAAACGAGCTTGAACAGATTAAATCCCATGGATTGAAGGTTGACGAAGTTAACAGTCAGATCGCGACTTTTAAAAAAGGCACTCCCTACCTGAATCTGGATCGCCCATGTACGGCAAGCGATGGCATTAAAAAGCCGGATGACCGCTTAAAGACTCAATGTATTGACCAATACAGGAATGCTGCGGTCAAGAAACAGATGCTTAAGTTTGTTCCCGCCTCAGGCGCCGCCACCCGAATGTTTAAAACGCTTATCAAGGCCAACAATCACCACGATCAAATCACCGCAAATGATATCAAAGCCGGCATCATAGAGGACGAATCAGAAGCCGGGGAAGTCCAAACCTTTATAGACGGACTCCAACGGTTCG
Organism: Desulfobacterales bacterium; assembly: GCA_018399235.1. Lineage (GTDB taxonomy): Bacteria > Desulfobacterota > Desulfobacteria > Desulfobacterales > Desulfosalsimonadaceae > M55B175. The sequence goes on from JAGYOX010000031.1 coordinate 26,681, forward strand.
CCTTTTACCCGGCACTTGCAGATGCAATGAAGCGGGATGGGGTAGATGAAAATGATCTTCTGCAAAAAGGAGACTTCAAACCATTCCTGGACTACCTGTTAACCCAAAAGGGGTTGGGATACGGCGGCAGGCCCAAGGGTCTACTGAAATTTCACGCATACCCCGAAGAAATACGAACCGCGTTTGAAGAACACCTGGTGGAGGCCGCCGGCTACAGCAAAACTAAAACCGGCGAATGCAATCTTCATTTTACTGTATCCCCGGAGCATCAAGAGGGCTTTGAAACGCTGCTTGAATCACTACGGGACTGGTATGAAAAACGCCTGGACGCACGTTTTACGGTTGATTTCTCCGTCCAGGCCCCTTCTACGGACACCATCGCCGTAGATATGGATAACCAGCCCTTCCACCGCAATGACGGCTCGCTGCTTTTCAGACCCGGCGGCCACGGCGCCCTGATCCGGAATCTTAACCAGGTCGCCGACGATATCGTATTTATCAAAAATATTGATAATGTGGTTCACGATCGGTTCAAGTCCGAAACCATTTTCTGGAAACAGGTCCTGTGCGGCTATCTTCTGATGATCCAGGAACAGATCTTTCATTATATTGACACATTGAACCAAAA
>JAGYOX010000032.1 GCA_018399235.1 Desulfobacterales bacterium
GTCAAGCCTTGAAAATTTGATCCTTTGGGCCAGATCAGAGAAATATAGCTCTATTTTGGCATTTTGTGTCTAAAATCACAAATTTCAAGCACCAAATCTCAAACAAATCTCAAATTTCAATATTCAATGACCAAAACGTGGCAAAGCAAGAAGTTGTTTGGGATTTAGAATTTTGGTCATTGTGATTTGTTTGTTTTTTGTTATTTGGAATTTAGTTAGGTCGATGAACTTTCAAGAGAACAAGTTTCCTATCATTTACCCTTATAATTTGGCTTTCGTTTTTCTTTAAACGCCCGGGGGCCTTCCCTGGCATCTTTGGTCAAAAACACCGGGGCGCCGATCTCTATTTCCCGGGCAAGCCCATCTGCCGTGGGTCTGCCGATGCCTTCCAAAACAATTTGTTTGATGGCCTTGACCGCTAAGGGGCCGTTTTCGGCAATAATTGTCGCTATCCGCTCGGCTTCGGCCATAACCTGATCCCGGGGGACGATCCGGTTGATAAAACCGAATCGATAGGCTTCTTCAGCCTCCATCAGCTCACCGGTTAACAAAATTTCCATTGCGCGTGCATAGGGCATCTGCCGGGGAAGCTTGATGCTTGAACCCATCAGCGGAACAATCGCCCATTTTACCTCTTGTAAGCCAAATTGCGTGCCTTCGGCGGCGATGCGGATATCGGTGGAATAAAGGAGCTCCATCCCGCCGGCGATGGCTTTTCCATTAATGGCTGCAATAACCGGTTTGTATAAAGCAAAATCCCTTAACATGGCCTGGTTGAATAATTCAGGATTGGCCTGTACTTTTTTGTCCGCTTCTGTCTCCGGTTGCCGGGCGCCGGTGAAGAGGGGTATGAGCTTTGCCAGATCCGCGCCTGAAGAAAATATTTCATTGCCCGCACCGGTGAGGATGGCGCATCTCAATCCATCATCGTCCCGGTAGTCGGTCCACGCATCCACGAGTTCCAGCACGGTTTCCGGGGCAATCGCATTGCGGGCTTCCGGCCGGTTCAGGGTCAGATACGCGATGCCGTTCTTTTTTTCATAAATCAGACCCATGTTCGCATTTTCCTTTTATGCAATCGGTTTGAAGTGATCGATATCCAGGATCGTACTTGTTGTTTTTTCGCTGAATACGGCTTCCACCCGCATTCCGGGTTTGATGTCTTCGATTTTTACTTCATCCAGAATGTGGACCAGCGGCGTGTCTGCACCGTCGAGTTTGATCATGGCGAGGATGTATGGCGTTTTGCGCGGCAAATGCTTGTCACTATACCTGACAACTGTAAAATTGACGACTTCGCCGGTGTTTTCAAGCTGTACCCAGTTTTCCCGGAGATCCGCCATGCATCTTTCACAAGTCTGACGGGGGGGTACAAATACCTTGTTGCACTTATCGCAGCGGACGCCCAGGATCTGTTTTGAATCCCGCAGCGCGGTAATGAATGTGCTGCCCACGCGGCCGGCAAAATAACTGTACGGCAGCGCGAGTTTTCCTTCAATGACATAGGCGTCTGCACTATCAACGGCTTTCTGCATGTTATGACTCCTTTTACTCATCGATTTCAAAATACTTAATGTCAAGCACGCTGCCGGTGCGGTTTTCCGCCCAGACGGGCCGTAGCCGGGTGCCATGGCGAACCCTATCGCCCATGACAATGCCCATTTGAACTCGGTCGAGCTGGTCCGGCCGAAGCAGATGCCAGAAGACCTCCTCGCCCTGACAGCCGTCCAAAAGAATTCCAATGGCCCCGTATGGGGTTTCCCGGGTCTCGCCGGTCAATGGATCCGGGCTGGCATAGTAGCAGTATTCCAGCATGCGCATCTCCCCCTTTGGACCGATTTCCACCCACTCGTCGTTCCTTACCCGGCATATGGCGCAGGCCTCTCTCGGTGGGGACTGAAGACGGCCGCAGGATGGGCATTTAATGGCGAAGATTTTTTTGTTTTTTAACCCCTGCAAAAATCTTCCCATTACCGGGCCTGTGGCAAAGCGTTGGTTGACGGATATCGTTTGTTTGAGGGCAATCAACTCCTGCTCCTGTTCGGTTTCCGCCCCCGGCGGGACGAATTTCTGAAAGATTTTGCTGGTTATGCCGAATGTATTGACATCGCCGCGCACTTTCAATTTGCCGGCGGTTAGTGCCGACATCCCATCGACCTTTCCGATATTTAACCCCACAAAGGTTTCCCCGTCGGTTTCCATAACCACGTCGCAGGAAGACAGATCATCGGTTTGTTCCAAACTCATGGCGCCGTCTTTGACGGTGAGTTTCCATTTGCCTTCTCCCTTGATCTCGTAGCCGAAAATATTGTCCACACCCTCTGCGCCTTCGGGGCGGAACCGGTCCTTCATGGAATTGAAGATGTCTTCGATGTTGATACCATGATATTCACTCATAATTCCCCCTACCAGTTGAGTTCTTTTTCAAGCATCGTCAGAACGGTCCACATGGTCCCGCCGAAAGCCGAAGCCAGCGCATGGTTGACCGGCTTTTGAATCTGGTGCGGTCCGGCATTACCGCGGATCTGCTTGGCGGCTTCTGCTACCCGGACAAGGGCGGTGGCGCCGATGGGATTGGCGGCAATAACCCCGCCGGACGGGTTGATGGGCATTTTGCCGTCAATCATAATTTCCTTGTTTTCGACGAGCTTTAAATGGTCATCGTCTTCAAGCAGAAAAAATTCCTTCAGCCAGTCGGTCCCCCACCAGGCGGACGGGTCATACATTTCAAAGACGTCGAAATATTCCAGCGGATTTGTGATACCGTTTCGTTCATAGAGTTTTTCTGCAGCAAACCGATGGGTGGTGTCCGTTGGGTAGTAGTTGTTGCAGAGGTCCAGGGTTTCCTCGCGGTGGACCGTAATATGATCACGAACCCAGACCGGTGTGTCAGTGATTTGTTTGGCTTTTTCTTCCGAGGCGTAGATTACCACGCAGGCGCCGTCGGACTGGGAGCACATGTGAATCAGGCGCAGATCCCCGATAAGCGGGGGCGAGTTTTCCATAAGATCATCCATCTGGTCCCAATCCAGCCCGAATGCCCGGTGGGAGTTGGGATTAAGGCAAGCGTGTTTGTCCATGATAATCCGGTAGGTCATAGCGGCTCTTCGGGCTCTCTCCGCGCCGAATTCTTCGATAAGTTTGACCGCCGCTGAATCGGTTAGGGCACCGGATTGGAGTTTTCTCGCCCACAGGGGGTCGGCCATATTGGTAATGCCGCCGGTCGTATGGCCTTCCTGGAGTTTTTCAAAGCCGATGGCCATAACCACGTCATACATGCCTGAGGCCGCCAGGTTGTCGCCGGCACACGCAAGCGTGCCCCCGGTGGTGCCGCCCGTTGTCAACCGGAAGGCATCTTTTCCATAAGCCCCCGAGCCTAAAGTATGCCATAGGTCCGGCTGATGAATCATTTCAAAAAGCTCCATGTTGCCGTGAACCACGCAGTCCACATCATCCATGGTCAAATTGGCGTCATCCAGCGCCTGGCGAACGGCCTCATGAATCATTTCCGCCTGGTTGACATCTTCGCGGTGACTGGAAAACTTGGTCTCTCCCACACCCACGATGCCGACATGCCTGTTCTTTTTTTTATAGCCCATATGTGATAACCCCCTTTATTTTTCCAGTATTAAGACCGCATGATGCTGGCCGGCCGGGCCGGTTGTGCCATGTGCAAGCGCCTTTTTAGCGCCTTCCACCTGGCGGTCCCCGGCCTCTCCCCGAAGCTGATGCACCGCTTCAAGGGCTCGGGCCAGGCCGCCCAGCATGACGGGGTTGCCGTTTAGCATGCCGCCGGATGTATTGACATGGTTTGCCTCCATGCCGCCATTTTCTATCCATCGTCGGCCTTCGCCCTCTTCGACCAGCCCGGCGCCTTCAGCCCACATGGGCAGCTGGTATGCGTAGGAGTCGTTTAACTCCACCATATCAAAGGCGTCTTTGGGATTTTGGACCCCGGCCATTTGATAGGCCCGGGAGGCTGCCTTTTTTAAGGCGAAGTTGTCGGTCAAATCCCTGTCGCCCAGAAAATAGCTGTCCATACAGCTTCCAAATCCGGTAACAAAGACGGGGTTGTCCGTGAATTCGTGCGCCCGTTCCTCGCAGCAGAGAAGCATCCCAGCGGCCCAATCGGTTAAAGGATAGGCATGGAGTTCCCTTATCGGATCAGAGAGCATAGGGGATTTCATTACCTCCTGTTCGGTGACCATTTTATTTTTCCTTGCATATGGGTTTTTAGCCGCCATCTGTCTTGATCGAACCACCACACGGGCCAAATGTTCTTCGGTGATACCGGATTTTTCCATGTATGCCCGTGCCTGGAACGCGCTGGCATTTAAAAAATCAAGCCCCAGCGGCCGGCAGTAAAAGGGATCAAAGGCGAGGTTCGTACACATATGCCGGCTTTCGGGCTGGGATTCCTTACAGTGTCCGATCAACAGGATAATATCATCGTGCCCGGATAGAATTGAGGCCATGGCATAGCCGATGCCGTTAATGCCGTCTTGGGCGGTTTTCTCTTCTCCGCGGAAATGGGCACCTACGACGTCGGTCAGCCCGTTGTCGGAAATCGTTCGGGCGTCAAATACATCATCGGAGCAAGTCACCACGTTCCGGATGCCCTTTTCCATGTCAAAGGTGACACCCGTCTGACTGACAATGGATTCAAAGCAGTCGAACAGCATGCCCTGGAACCGCTGATACCAGATGTCAGGTTCATTTTTTATCTGCGCGGTTGCGCAGACGGCCACTCTGCGACTCATAGGGTCTCCTTTCATTCCGCATACATCTCTTCGATTAGATGATTGTATTTTTCAAAGATAACATTTTTTTTCATTTTAAGCGAGGGTGTGAGGTCACCACTCTCCTGTGAGAATTCCTGCTTGATGATTCGGTATTTTTTTATGGTTTCATAGCGCGCCAACTGCTTGTTTTTCTCCGCCACATGTTCGTCTATGATCGCCAGAAACTCCTTGTTGTCCAGAAGATCCATCGGTTCTTTATAAACAATGCCTTCTTGCTGGGCAATCCTTTCGGCCTGTTCCAGGTTGATATTGACAAGGGCGCTTAAAAATTTTCGGCGGTCGCCGACAACTAAAAAATGTGCGAAAAGCGGGTCAAACTTGAAGACCCCTTCGATTTTCTGAGGGGCGACGTTTTTGCCGCCGGAGGTGATGATCAGGTCCTTTTTTCGATCAGTGACCATTAAAAATCCGTCTTCATCGAACTTGCCGATATCCCCGCTCATAAAATAGCCATATTGATCAAAGGAATTCCGGGTCTCTTCAGGCATCTTCCAATAGCCGGCAAACACGTTGTCCCCTTTGACCAGTATTTCTCCGTCCTCGGCTATCTGTACATCAACGCCGGGCAGGGGCTTTCCTACGGTGCCGATTTTGTAGTCATCCAGAATGCTCATGGTTGCCGGGGCGCATGTTTCTGTCATGCCGTAGCCTTCGATGACTGTAATCCCGGCAGCGTTAAAAAAAAGCACAATATCCCGGGATGTGGGGGCGCCGGAGGCGGTCATCCAGCGCACCCGACCGCCCAGGGCATCGGCCAGGTTCTTGAAAATCATCTTATAGGCTATCTTGAACTTTAGACTCAGAAACGTAGGAATCGGTTTTTTCTGTTCGCGCAAGGCGCTTATTTCGGTTCCCACGGCATGGCCCCAGTTAAAAATCTTTTGTTTCCAGGGGGGTTGCTCTTGAACCTGCGAAAGGATCCGCTGATATACTTTTTCGCAAACTCGGGGCACCGCCAGCACGACCGTTGGCCGCTTTTCCTTCACGTCCTGTGCGAATGTATCAAGGCTTTCGGCATAGGAGGCGGTAAGGCCCACATACATCCCGTAAAAATGGCCGGCCACCCGTTCGAAAACGTGGCTTAACGGCAGAAACGGTACGGTCTGGTCCGAATCATATCCGAATCTGGGCTTGATCCGGTCAAGGGCGTCAATGACCGCCATGATGTTTTTATGGGTAATCATAGCGCCTTTAGGAATGCCTGTGGTGCCGGAGGTATAGACAATCGTGGCAAGATCTTCGGGGGTGACCCCATCGGATAGGTCGCTGAATAAATCGGGATGTTCAGCCTGCTTTTCCCGGCCCATTTTAATGAGTTTTGAAAAGGAGATCACCGCGTCATGCCCGGTAAGTGCCGCTTCGTCAAAGCAGATGATTTTTGCAAGGCTGTCAAGCTCATCCACAAATTCCATGGCTTTGTCCAGCTGCTCCCGGTTTTCGACAAACAAAACCTTTGCTCCCGAATTCTCCGCAAGATACCGGACTTCCTCAGCCACCAGGGTTGTGTAAACCGGAACTACCACCGCCCCGATGCCTAAGGCTCCCATATCGGTATACACCCACTCCAGGCAGTTTTCGGACAGGATGGCAATCCGGTCGCCTTTTTCCACCCCTAACTGGTAAAGGGCTAAACCCACGGCGCTGGCCCGGTCGTAATATTGATTCCAGGTAGCGGATTCCCATACGCCATTCCGTTTTTTTTCCACCGCCAGACGGTCTCCGTAGGTTTTGGTTCGTTTTTTGAAGACCTCGTTAATCGTTTTTTCCATGACTGCCCCTTTTTCTGGGATGGTTAATTTAAAATCAAAGCATTAGCCGCGAAATGATTTCATTCATGATTTCCCTTGTGCCGCCGCCGATGGAAAGAATACGGTTGTCCCTGTAGAGGCGTTCGACCGGGTAGCCGCGCATGTATCCGTAACCGCCGAAAAGCTGGACCGCATCATAGGTGACTTTATCGCTGATATCGCAGGCGAAGTTTTTGGCCATGGAGACCTCCCTGATCTGGTCCACACCGGCACCGATTTTGGCGGCCACCCGGTAGGTGAATTCGGTGCTGGCTTCAACCATTGTGGCCATATCCGCCAGTTTATGCCGGGTGACCTGAAACCCGGTGAGGGTTTTGCCGAAGGCCTTTCGTTCCTTGGTATACTTGATGGCTTCCTCCAGGGCCATTCTGGCGGTCATGTTGGCCATGATGGCGAGGGAGAGGCGCTCGTCCTGGAAGTTCATCATGATGCCGTAAAATCCCTGGTTTTCCTCGCCGAGCAGGTTAGCCGCCGGTACCCGGCAGTTGTCGAAATATATTTCTGCGGTGTCTGATGCCCACCAGCCGGTTTTTTTGAGTTTTTCAGAGACCGAGTAGCCTGGGGTCTCGGCCTCGATCACCAGCAGGCTGATGCCGTGGGCGCCTTCCCCGCCGGTTCGTACTGCGCAGGTCAATTGATCCGCACGGCAGCCGCTGGTGATAAAAGTTTTGCTTCCGTTTACGATATAATGGTCGCCATCCCGTTCTGCCGTTGTCTGAATATTGGCTACGTCAGAGCCGCCGCCCGGCTCTGTAATGCCCAGCGCCGCGATTTTTTCCCCGGCCAGCACAGGGGGGATAAACTTTTTTTTTTGTTCCTCCGTTCCTAGTTTCAGAATCGGCGGAATGGCGATATTAAGTGAGCCCAAGCCCGCGCAGAATCCGCCGGAGGTTGAACGCATGAGCTCTTCGCTTACCGCAATCTGAAAGAATACATCCCCAGGCGTCCCGCCGTATTCTTCCGGATAGCCCATGCCAAGGATGCCCACATCCGCAGCTTTTTTATATAGCTCCCGCGGGAACTCGCAAGCTTCTTCCCAATCGTCTATATAGGGCAGAACCTCTTTTCGGATAAAGTCCCGCACGGATTTCCTCACCATGTCATGGGCCTTGGTGAAATATTCCTGATAAGTGGATTCGGTCTTAAATTCGTAAGCCATAGTTTTAAGCCTCTATCCCATCGGCGTTGGGGGAATCGCGATGGCATGGCCTTCGGCCACCAGCTCATCCCGTTGATTCGTCCAGGTGAGTTCCAGTTTGACCCAGCGGCGCGCTTCAATAAATTCAACTACCTCGGCGGTTGCCGTGACCGTATCGCCAAAATAGGTTGGTTTCCGGAAGCGGACGGTGATTTCGGGAATTACCGTGCCCAGACCCGGTAGCTTCATTCCGAGCACCGGGGCAATCAGGCTCTGGGGCAGCGCCCCGTGGGCGATGCGCGTGCCAAAGGGGGTCATTTTGGCAAACTCCTCGTTCAAATGCATGGGGTTGAAATCTCCGGAAATCCCGGCAAACTGGTAGACATCGGATTCCGTGATGGTTTTCGTAAAGGATGCCGACATCCCGATTTCCAGTTCATCATAGGAATAGCCGAGCTCAAATTTGGGTTTAATCGGCCGGAAATGGTCGATGTCCATAATGGTGCTGGTGGAATTTTTGGCAAATTTCGCCTGGACCCGAATACCGGTTTTCATCTGGGACAGCGCCACGCCTTTGACGATATGGGTAAGGGAGGTATCCGCCCCGTCGAGCTTGATCTGGGCCAGAATATAGGGGGGCTTGAAGGGTTGATGGGGCTCCTCGTACCGAATGATGGTGAATCCCGTAACCGTCCCGGCATTTTCAAGCTCTACCCAGTTCTCGGAAATATCCTCAAAGCAGCGTTCACAGGTCTGTCTTGGCGGGACAAACACCTTGTTGCATTTTTCGCATTTCAGCCCCTTAATCTTCTTTTCATCCCGGATGCTGGTTAAAAACCGGCTGCCAGTGCGTCCGGCAAAATACTGGTAGGGAAGGGCCAGTTTGCCGTCAATGACAAAGCTGTCAGGACTTTGTGTGCTCATTTTGGACTCCTATAAAAGGCTTTAGGTTTTTGCTTCTTTTCAACTTTATTCAACCAATTCAAAATACAGAATATCGGTGATCGCCCCCTTGCGGTCCGGGTTCCAGACCGGCCGTACCCGGTCCCCCTTTTTGGCCCGTGCATGGTCCGAGGGCTTGAGCTCATGCCAGAGCGTTTCATGCCCCTTGCACCCGTCGAGCAGGAAATGGGCCGCTACATAAGGGGTCTCGCGGCTTTCACCGGTTAATGGGTCGGGACTGGCATAATAGGTGATATCCATGATTGAGATGATGCCCTCAGGCCCGACTTCAACCCATTCATCGGCACGTACCACGCATTCCGCACAGACTTCCCTGGGCGGCAGTTGAAGGCGCCCGCATGACGGGCATTTATTGGCCAGGATCTTTTTATCCTTGAACGCGTTTAGGAATTTCCCCATCACCGGGCCGGTGGCAAAGCGCTGGGGAATAGAGAGGATCTGTTTTTTTACCAGAAGTTCTTCGCGCGCCTCTTCCATTGCAGTGCCCGAGGCCGGCGTGTATTTTTTGAAAAATTTGGTGGCCTTGGTAAGCAACCCGATGTCGCCCTCCACCTGGAGTTTGCCGGAGGTAAAGGCGGACATGCCGTCCAGTTTGCCGAGGGTAATGTCGATCCAGTCCTGGGCGGCGCAGGTAGTAGTTACATCCGGATCTTTTATGCCTTCAACCACTTTGACCTCTCCGTCATTGGCGCAGACGGTCCATTCGCCCCCCCCGTCTCCGGTGATGCGGTAGCCGTAATTGGCGACAACGCCCTTGACGTTTTCCTGTATGACGCGGTCTTCCATGGTGCCGAAAATATCGGCCACGGTGACTTCGGGTTCGGCTGCCGGGGGCTGGTATTTTTTGAAAAACTGGGTGGCCTTGGTAAGCAGGTTGAGATCTCCCTCCACCTGGAGTTTGCCGGAGGTAAAGGCGGACATGCCGTCCAGTTTGCCGAGGGTAATGTCGATCCAATCCTGGGCGGCGCAGGTGGTGGTAACATTCGGATCTTTTATGCCTTCAACCACTTTGACCTCGCCGTCGTTTACGCAGACGGTCCACTCGCCCCCGCCGTCTCCGGTGATGCGGTAGCCGTAATTGGCGACAATGCCCTTTAAGTTCTCCGGAATTGCCCGTTCTTCCATGGTGCCGAAAATGTCGGCCACCGACACCTGAGGCCCCTTTTCACGTTTTGGCGCGCCTTCGACCGCCCATTGCCGAAGAGTTTTTTTAAGTACTTTACCGATGGGGTTCCTGGGCAGGTCCACTTCAAGGATTTCTACGTACTTGGGCACTTTGAAGTTCGCTAGGTTTTTCTTGGCGTATTCGATAACTTCTTCTTCTGTGAGTGACGAATCCTGCGGCACGATAAACACCTTGCCTTCCTCGCCCATGGTATCATCGGCAACGCCGACCGTAGCCGCCTCAAGGATTTTCGGGTGTGCGGAAAGGACGTTGTCGATTTCTTTGGGGTAGATATTCTCACCGCCCCGGATGATCATGTCCTTCATCCGGTCGACGATATAGATGTAGCCGTCCTCGTCCTTGATCCCCATATCCCCGGTATGGAGAAAGCCTTTTTTATCAATCGTTTTGGCCGTCTCTTCCGGCTTGTTGTAATAGCCCTGCATGACGTTGTCCCCCCGGATAACGATTTCACCCGGCTCATGGGGGGGCTGTTCATTGCCCGCTTCATCTACAATGAGCACTTCCTGGTCGGGCAGGGGGAGGCCAATGGAGCCAACTTTGCGCTCGCCATCCATTGGATTGATGGTGCTGACACAGGTGCCTTCTGTCAGCCCGTAGCCCTCAAGAATTTTAACGCCAAAGGTTTCTTCGAAGTCCTTCATGACCTCCTTGGTCATTGGGGCCGCGCCGCAGATGCCGAATTCCATTGAAGAAAGGTCATATTTCTGCCGGCTCGGATCAGTCAAGAGGATCTGGTAGACGGCGGGCACGGCAGACCAGAAATTGATTTTTTGCTGCTCGACCACCTCCCAGAATTCACTGGCGCTGAACCCCTTTCGCAGGACTACCTGGTGGCCCTTGCCTAGACAAGAGATACAGGTCAGAAGGGCGTTTACATGAAACAGTGGCAAAAAACAGAGGAAATTACGATTTTCCCCGGTTTTTAGCGCCTCATTGATCATATTGGCATCGGCCACGATATTTTTGTGGGACAGCAGAACGCCCTTGGGATTTCCCGTAGTTCCCGAGGTATAGAAGATAAACGCCGTATCTTCAGGATCGGCGTCACAACTCACCGGGGTATCGTCGCCTTCCGCCGTCAGGTCCTCAAAGGCAAGATAATTGCCGGATTTTTCCGGTCCGAGTTCAATAATCGTTTTCAGATAAGGGCAATTCTCTTTGATTTCATTGAAAATTTCCAGATACTGGTCCTCCACAATAAGGCCGCTGCCCTGGGAGTCGTTTAACAGGTATTCAACTTCCCCGCCCTTCCACCAGCCATTAATCGGACCGGCGATGGCACCGATTTTAACGATGGCGTAGTAGGCGATCAGGGTTTCCGGACTATTCTGGACCCATACATGAATGAAATCCCCTTTTTTGGCTCCCTGTTTTTTCAATGCATTGGCCAGGACATGCACTTTCTTAAGAAAATCCCCATAAGTGTAAGTCTTGTCGTAATACTGGAGGTAGGGGGAGTCCTTAAACCGGTTGACGGCTTCATCGATATATTGACCGACATTCATTATTGCCTCCTGTGATATGGATGATATTTGATTCTACCAGGGAATATCCCGGGTCATTAAGAACAGGACCGTCCACATGGTGCCGCCGAATCCCGAAGCCAAAGCCTGATTGACGTTTTTCGGCACCTGATGTTCGCCTGCGTCCCCCATAATCTGGAGCGCGGCCTCAGCTACCCGGACCATGGCCGTGGCCCCGATGGGATTGGACGCAGTCACCCCGCCCGATGGATTGACCGGGAATTCGCCGTCTATGGCAATTTCATCGTTTTCCACCATTTTAATGTGTTCATCGTTTTCAAACAGTAAGAACTCGCGCAGCCAGTCAAGCCCCCACCAGCTGGATGGATCATACATTTCGAAAACATCGATTTCTTTTTTCGGGTTCTTGATCCCGTTTCTTTCAAAGAGCTTTTCCGCGGCATACCGATGGCTGGTTACGACCGGGGCATCCCCGAACATATAGAAGCTTTCCTCCCGGTGGACCGTTATATGATCCTTCATCCAGGCCGGCTGCTTGCAGAATTCCTTGGCCTTTTCCTCAGAGGCGAATATCATGACACATGCCCCGTCGCTTTGCGAGCACATGTGGATCATCCGGAGCTCTCCCACCAGCGCCGGGGAATTAACCATCAGGTCCTCGGCCTGGTCCCATTGGAGACCGAACCGGCGATGCGCTTTATGATTTTTCATGGCATGTTGATCCATCATGATCCGGTATTTCATGGAGGCCCTTTTGGCCCGGTCTTCCCCGAATTCATTGATCATCTGCTCTGCCGTCATGCCGGTAAGGGCACCGGTCTGTAGCTGGCGGGCCCAAAGGGGGTCTGCCATATTGGTGATGCCACCGGTGGTATGGCCTTCCTGCAGTTTTTCAAACCCGATGGCGAGTACCACGTCATGCAGGCCGGAAGCCACCAGATGGTCGGCCGCACAGCAAAGCGTGGCCCCGGTGGTGCCGCCAGTGGTAATGCGCATGGTTTCTTTTCCGTATGCGCCGGAGCCCAGTACATGCCAGAGATCCGGCTGATGGATCATTTCAAAAAGCTCCATATTGCCGTGGACGATACAGTCCACATCATCAATTGTTATGCCGGCATGGTTCAACGCCTCAACAACCGCTTCATGGATCATTTCCGGCTGGTTCACATCTTCCCGATGGCTTGAAAATTCGGATTGTCCGACGCCGATAATGCCTACGTTTCGATTTTTATTCATGGTGTGCCTCCTAACCCCGTTCCAGTGTGACAACAGAATGAAACTGCCCCGCCGGTCCCATGACGCCATGGGCCATTGCCTTTTTGGCGCCTTCGATCTGATGATCCCCGGCATCCCCTCGCAGTTGAAGCGCCGCCTCAGCGGCCCGGAACAGTCCGCCCAGGATTAACGGGCTGCCGGCCAGCATACCGCCGGAAGGGTTGACGTGATCCCTGTCCGGCCCGTTGCTGTCGATCCAGGCACCCCCTTTGCCTTCATCGCAAAGTCCAAGGCCTTCCATCCACATGGGATTCTGATAGGCGTACTGATCCGAGATTTCTACAACGTCAAAGGCGCCCCTTGGATCGGTTATGCCGGCCCGTTTATAGGCCCATTCCGCCGCTTTTTTTAATGCAAAGTTGGATGCCAGATCCCGGTCGCCAAAGAAAAAGCTATCCATGCAATTGCCCACCCCGGTGATCCATACCGGTTTATCCGTCATCTTTTTGGCAACCTTCTCCGCAGCCAGAACCATTCCCACGGCGCCGTCTGACACCGGATAGGCATGGAGCTCGCGAACTGGATCGGCCAGCATTTTGGACTGAATAACCTCTTCTGCTGTTACCGGTTGGGTTTCCGGTGTATAGGGATTTTTTGTGGCGTTTTCCCTCGCCCGGACCACTACTTTGGCCAGTTGTTCTTCCGTGATGCCGGTTTTTTCCGCATAGGACTGAGCTTGTAGACCGGCTGCGGCACAGAAGTCGAGTCCCACCGGACGGGTAAAAAACGGGTCAAAGGCCATATGGGTCACCATGTTCCGGCTTTTCGGCTGGGATTCCTTGCAGTGGCCGATGATTAAAACCTGGTCGCAGTGGCCCGACTGGATAGCCGCCAATCCATAATAAATGGCCTGTATGCCTTCCTGGGCCACTTTCTCTTCGCAGCCGAAATGGGCGCCAAGAACATCGGTCATGCCGTTGTCGGAAATGGTCCGGGCGTCAAAAACATCGTCGGAAATGTTAAGCGACATGTCGATGCCGGGTTTTCCTGTATGGCGGGAAAATTCAACCGGTACCTGTTCTCTGAGTTTTTCCAGCACTTCCAAAGCCATGCCCTGAAAGCGCTCGTACCATTTGTCCTGTTCAACCGTCGTTTGCGCTACTGCGCAAATGCCAACGCGTCTTGCCATTTTTCAAGCCCCCTGAAATTAGATTTGGTTACCATAGTTGATGGCTTCGTCATTTGCTTTTTATCGGGCCACCAAGTTTTTAAAGGGTTGACTCACATGATTGCTCTCGGTGAAGCAGTTCCAGAAATCCCCGTGCCGGATTGCCCGGATGATTTTGTCCTTGTCCCGCATGCTGTCCATCTCGATCCATGCGCGGCCGCACATTAGACGGTTATGGGAGTCATCCGTGGCCACCTTGACATAGGGTATTTCCGGAGTTTCAAACTCAGGCGTGCGGAATCCCCTGGATGTAATTTCAACGGCATCCAACGGCAGCCGCTGCCCTACAGCATGGATGCGCTCTTTGGCTTTTTCCATCGAAAGATCCATTTCCGCCGGATGGTTGAAAATATGCAGCACATCGTTGTTGCCCGGGATTTTATTGACATGCACATAGCCTTTTTCAAAAACGGTCATTTCCACGCCGGGAAAAATAATCATATCGGTCCGCAGGGTTTTGATGATGTCATAACATTTCCATTGAAGGAGAAAATCGTGATCCGTGAGGGCAAGGAAGTCAAAACCCAGATCGGCGTATACCTTTACAACTTCTTTAATGGTCAGTTCCCCATCGGAACAGGTGGTATGGACATGTAAAGCGCCTTTTAAATGCATGATGCCTCTTCAAACAGATTTTTCACCCCGCCCACAATAAACGCCACGGCATCCCTGCCGATATGTTTGAGGTCTTCGGTTTTGTTCTGCCAGAGGAGATAATGGTAGGCGACCCGTTCATAGATCCCCATAACGCTGACAGCAATCACCTCGGTGGAGAACTGGCCTTTAAATGTGATCCCCTCGTTTTCAGAAACCGCCGTCAGGGCGTTTAACACGTCGCCGGTGCATTTGTCGAACAGCTCTTTGCGGCGCTGCTCCACAAGCGCGCTTTTTCCCACGGACTCCCTGAATACAATGGCAGCGCGCTCGGGGTAGTTGATGCAGAAATCTTCAAAAAAGGCATAACCCGCTTGTTTGAAGCCTTCTATAGTGGCGCCGTATTTTTTAAACTCCGTGCCCAGTATGGAGCGCATAAGGTAGCCGATCTCGTCCATCATCTGGATCAGCAAATCCTCTTTATTTTTAAAATAAAAATAGACCGCCCCCACGGATACCTCTGCGGCATCCGCAATCTGCTCCATGCTGGCCTTGTGATATCCCTCGGTGGCAAAGAGGGTTTCCGCTGCCTGAAGAATGGTCTGGTAGCGCTGCTCCCGTTCCCGCTGACGTCGAAGCGCCGATTTGGACAGGTTGTCTTTGTTATTATTATTGGGTTTAGGGGCGGGCATATGAATCCTTTCTAGTCCCTGTAGCCAAGTGCCGCATCACCGATTTTTACCCTTCCGATTTCCGTCGACGTGCCGGCGATTTGGACGTATTTGGCGCAACGGTAGGCCCTTTCAGCATTGTTTCCGATGATATAGCCATTGCCCCCCAGGATTTTGAGCGCCTCACTGCAGACCGTCTCCGCGGATTCAGCGCAAAAGACTTTAGCGCAAAGCAGCAACTCTCCGGCCTCTTTCGGGTTTGTTTCCGCTGTCCAGGCCGTACGGTAGGCCAACAACTGGGATGTCTGGAACAGGGTTAGCATATCAGCCAGCTTGAATCCGACTTCTTGGTAGGCGATGATGGGTTTTCCGCCGCTTCTATGGGTTTTGGCATGATCCCGGGCGGATTCAAAAGCGGTTTTTGAAAGTCCCAGACTGGCCCCCAGAAGCATTTGGTTCTCCCACATTCGAAGAGTTTGAGGCATTTCGGCTTTTGCGGGAGGGAAAATTATCTGTTCGGCTGGAATGGAGCAGTTGTCAAGATGAATTCTGGAAATCGGCGTTCCCTCGTAGCCTAATGTTTCAATCGCAGGCTCCACGGTTAAGCCGGGGGTTTCTTTTTCAATCAGGAAAAGGGCATAGGCATCATCGCAAAACCCTGCCACGGCAATCCAGTCGGCAATCGGGGCATTGATGACGTATTGTTTGGCCCCGTTTATAACCACAGATTCCCCCTGCCGGTCGCCTTTGGTTGTCAGCGGGTCGTTTTCAATGTTCAGCGTCTCCTCGGACAACGCCAATGCGCCGATTAGTTGGCCTTCAAGCAGGGGTGACAGCCATTTGGCTTTTTGGCTATTGTCTCCCCATTCGTTGACCGCCCGTCCAAAGAGCCGGGTGCTGGCTTCAACAGAGAGGTAGGCGGACGGGGAGACGGCGGCCAAAACTTCAGCTGCCCCCATCAAGGATAACTGGCCCTGATAGCCTTCTACCGGTTGAAGGCCCAATTGCAGGTATGGCGTTTGGGCCAGCTGTTCCAGTACCTGTTTGATATTTTCTCTGCTCCGTTTTGGATCTTTTCGGTCGAGTTGAACGGATTCAGCGACACGGCTCACTTTTTCTTGGATATCGATAAACAGATTGAATTCTTTTTCTGAAAAGTCGTAATTCATTTGGGTCTCCTTATGAATCCCGATTGGCTAAATGAGCTTGGAGATAATCATTTTCTGGATATCCGAGGTGCCTCCGCCGATAGGGGCCAGCCGGCTGTCCCGGAAAATCCGTTCCATGTTGTATTCGTGGCAGAAGCCGTAGCCGCCGAATACAACCATCGCGTCATTGGCCGGTACCATGGACCAGTCCCCCACGAATAGTTTGGCAACAGCGGCTTCCAGATGATTTAAGGGACGGCCCTGGTCTTTGCACCAGGCGATTTTGTATGCCAGGCTCTGGGCCGCTTCAGCAAATATGCGTATGTTTGCCAGCTTATGTTTAACCGCCTGGAATTTTCCGATGGGCCGGCCGAACTGCTCCCGTTTTCTGGCGTAATCCGCACAGGAGCTGAGCATATATCTGGCAGCACCGACAAACGGGGCCAGCAGAGCGCTTCGATCCCATTCCACCGTCTGTAGCGACATATTAAAGCCTTCGCCCTCTTTGCCGAGGAGATTTTCCGCCGGAATCTCACAGTTGTTAAAAAACAGCTCCGACGTCTGGGAGGTCCGAACCCCCATTTTGATGAGCGGTGCGCCGGCTGCAAATCCCTTTGTTCCTTTTTCGACGATAAATGCCGATATGCCGGCATGCCTTTGGCTCGGGTCGGTTTTGGCATAAACAACGGAAACATCGGCAATCGGGCCGTTGGTGATAAAAATTTTACTGCCGTTTAAGACGTATTTATCCCCCTTTTTTTCCGCTATGGTTTTCATGGAGGCTACATCAGATCCCGCATCCGGCTCGGTAAGGCCCATACACCCGATCCATTCGCCGCTGATTAACTTGGGAAGGTATTTTTTCCGCTGCTCCTCAGAGGCGTGCCGCAAGATCGTATCCGCGCATAAGAACGAGTGGGCACCGTAGGCCAGCGTCAGCCCGCCGTCAACACCTGCTTCTCCCAGCGCTTCGCCGGCCATGACCGTGGTTACCACATCCGCTCCGCTTCCACCGTATTCCTCCGGGAAATGCAGGCCAAGTATGCCGAAATCACCGAGTTTCCGGAAAGATTCAAAATCAAATGCCTCCTTTAAGTCATATTCCTGGACCCTCGGGACGATTTCTTTTTTCGCAAAACGGATGATCTCCTTTTTAAACATCAGCTGTTCTTTGGTAAAGGCAAAGTCCATCAGTGTCTCCTGTTAATCCGATGAAATAGTCAAATACTCAGTTGAACTGGTGATTTTTAGAAATTAATTCATAAACAAAATCTAATTCAATTATTAAAATTCCATTCAGTAAAATGTCAAGGATTTTTTTTTGAAAAAAATTATTCATTGCATTCAGGTAAAAAATATAATAAAATTTTAAAAATGAATATGATTCAATTTTATAATACAATTTTGACAGTCTCGTAAAAAGTCGATTTTGAGATGGCAAAGTAAAAAGTTCAAGATCAAGGCGCGCAAAATCCCGAGGAATGCAGAGTACTTAGCTGTACGTGAAATTCCGAGGGATGCAGCGCAACACAGATATTGGACTTTTTACGAAGCCATCAATTTTAATAATGCCGTTAATCTGATCCATTTATATAAGAAGGAGGGGGGCAATGATTGAGACATATACCATTCGCGGGTTGGAAGACATCAGGGAGCTTGAAAAAACCCCCTATTCCGAAAGGATTCAGGGGAAAAGCACCATCGAGATTCTTGAAAAGGGGGCGTCCAAGAACCCGGATAAAACCGCAATCAGTTTCTTGCTAAACGGCGACACCTATGACCAGCCCATGGAAGTTTCTTACCGGACCCTGATTGGACGGATTCGGCAGGCGGCCAATATGTTCAGCGATTTAGGTGTCGGACCGACTGATGTGGTTACCTATGTACTGCCCAATATCCCGCAGACCCATTATGTGCTTTGGGGGGCGGAAGCGGCCGGGATTGCCAATCCCATCAACCCCCTTCTGGAAGCAGAAACCATCCGGGATATCTGCAAGGCGGCCCAGACGAAGGTGCTGGTAACCATGGGCAATGTGCCCGGTGTTGAAATGTGGCCGAAAATCGATTCCATCCGCAAACAGATCCCCACCCTGACCCATGTCATCCAGATTATGGGCGAGTCCAATGAGGCGGAGAATATAATTAATTTTGATGAGGCCATTGAAAAATATTCGGCCGATCAATTTATGTTTGACCGGGTCATCGATCCGGATGATATCGCCTCCCTCTACCATACGGGCGGCACCACCGGAACGCCGAAGCTCGCCCGCCGTACCCACCACAACGAGGTCGTTATGACATGGGATCTTATGGCAATGGGCGGTTTGACGGAAGAAGCTACGCTGTTATGCGGTTTGCCGCTTTTCCATTGCAATGGAACGCTTGTCACCGGGCTTGCCCCATTTTCATATGGCGGGCACGTGGTGATGCTCTCTCCCATGGGGTACCGGGATCAAAGTATTATGAAGAACTTCTATAAAATCGTTGAAAAATACCGGGCGGAGACGTTTTCCTGTGTCCCCACAATCCTGTCGGTACTCCTGGATATCCCCACCGAGGGCGTGGATATATCATCATTGAAATATGTTATTTGCGGGGCCGCCCCGTTGAGCGTGGAGTTGTTTAAGCGTTTTGAGGCGCATACGGGGATCAAAATCCTTGAAGGCTATGGGCTTACCGAAGGAGCCGTGGCATCGGCCATCAACCCCAAAGATGGCGAGCGAAAAATCGGCAGCATCGGGATTCGAATGCCCTATCAGGAGTTGAAGATTGTTATTCTTGACGATGACGGCAACTATGTGCGGGATGCGGAAATCAATGAAATAGGCGTTGTGGCGATAAAGGGGCCCACTATCTTCAAGGGTTATGTTGAAGAGGCCCACAACCAGGGTATATGGCTCCCAGGCGGGTATTTCAATACCGGCGATTTGGGGCGCATGGATGCGGATGGCTATGTTTTTCTGACCGGCCGTAAGAAGGAACTGATCATTCGGGGCGGGCATAACATTGATCCGGCCATGATTGAAGAGCCGATTTATAAAATGCCGAATATCAAGATGGTGGCGGCGGTCAGCCGGCCGGATCCCCACTCGGGAGAGGTGCCCGTGGCCTATGTTGAGGTGGCTGAAGGCGCGGATATTGACGAAGAAAAAATCATGCAGTGGGCCAAGGAAAATGTGGGCGAACGGGCGGCAGTGCCCAAGGAAGTTGTGATTACTCCGGAGATCCCCTTGACGCCGGTGGGAAAAGTATTTAAACCGGCGCTTCGGTGGGATGCCACCCGCCGGGCCTATGAGCAGGAACTTAAGGCCCTGGAGGATATGGTGGAAAGCTTTGAGGTAGCAGTTGGTGAGGACAAGGTACACGGGACAAAGGTCAATATCCGGGTCAAGCCGGCTGCCGGCAATGAGCTTGCCGCCATTAAGGACAGGGTTGCGGAAATTCTTGCCCGTTATACCCTCTATTATGAGGTGGAGGAAATAAATTCTTAAGAACCTCATCATCAGCTATAAAACATTTTTCCGGCTGTTCTGGCGGACTTTTTTTAGGAGCCGAAACACCCAGGCCCGGTTGACGCTCAGGCGGTTTTTCCTGATGGCCGGATTTTTCCCGCTGCTGTTTGTGGTTCAGACCATTCACTGGATCGGCTTTATCTTAGATGAGATCCTGTTTCGGGGTTATAAAGCCGTGAAGGTGCGTTCGCCCGTCTTTATCGTGGGGGTGCCGCGCAGCGGAACAACATTTCTCCATCGGGTGTTGGCCAATGACAGCGAGCGTTTTACAACACTAACCCTGTGGGAACTGATTTTGGCCCCCTCGGCCGCTGAGCGCAAATTTTGGCTCGGGCTCGGCCGGATCGATAGATGGATCGGGTCGCCGTTCGCGCGCTTTATCAAATGGTTGGAACGGCGGATTTTTGGAAGCCTAGACAGCATCCATCAGATTTCGCTGTCCGATCCTGAAGAGGATTACTTTGCCCTGGTACCGATATACGCCTGTTTCATTCTGATCCTGCCGTTTCCGTTTCCGGACGAGCTGGGGCATCTGGCTTTTTTCGACGATCAGACGCCTCCGGCGGATAAAGATCGAATTATGGCCTTTTACAAATCCTGCCTGCAGCGTCATCTTTACGTCAGGGGGACCGATAAAACCCTTTTTTCAAAAAATGTCTCCTTCTCGCCCATGATCGGAGCCCTGAACAAGACCTTTCCGGACAGCCGGATTATAGGCACGGTTCGCAATCCGTTAAACGCCATCCCTTCCCATATCAGTTCAATGATGGAGGGAGCGGAAATTTTTGACAATGATACAAGGGGCCATGAGTTCCGGGATCAAATGATCGCCGTGCAGCGCTATGCCTACACCCACATGATGAAGATGCTGCCGGAACTGCCGGAGAATCGGCAGATGATCGTCCGGATGGAAGATTTGGAGACAACGCTGGGTTCCGTAGTCCAAAAGATTTATGAAAGACTGGGGTATGAAATGGACCCCGCATTTAAAACCTATATTCAGGATCAGGATTGGCGTCAGAGAAACTATAAAAGTGGCCACAAGTATGATCTTTCTACCTACGGGCTGACAGAAGCCATGATTTATGAACAATTTTCAGATGTGTTTGACCGGTTCGGCTATGAACCCCCCGTAAAGACTGGAAATTTTTCATCTCAGCCGGAAATCGGCGCGGTCAAAAAAAGAAATTAAGGTGGGTTATGAATTCATTCCCAGCGAAAGACAGTTGCGAGTCGGATGTGGCGGGAATAGACGAAAAACGGCTGAGGGTTTTAGTTTTATCAGACGCCATTGCAAGCCGTAACGGGGTGGGCTCCTATTATGCGGATCTGGTTGATCATTTGGCCGATTATATCGATCATGCGGAACTGTTGAGTCCAGGCGCATATCCCGAGGACTACGCCCATGAAATGAGGTTTCCGCTGCCGGGGGATAAAACCCAGCAGTTGTATCTGCCAAAGGTAAGCTGGATCTGGAAAAAGGTCAAAAAGGTGGCGCCGGATGTAATCGTAATCCCCACGCCCGGCCCCTATGGATTGACTGGATTCGCCATTGCCAAATATCTGGGAATCCCTTTGTTTTCCGGATATCATACACAGTATGATAAACTGACAGACATTTACTGGACCACTGCCTTCAGCGGATTTAGCCGGTTTTACATGAAATCGCTGAACCGCATTTTTTTCAAATCCAGCGCCGTAGTGGTGGGAAACAGTCAGGAAATGATTGACGGTGCCATAGCCGATGGTGCGCAAAACGTGGAGATGATCGGCACCCCCATTGCCAAGCCGTTTTTAGCAGCGCCCTTTGTTCCCCTGTCTTCGAAACTCTCATCGGTGTGTTATGCCGGCCGCTTGGCGCAGGAAAAAAATCTTGCGCATGTCCTTGATGCGGCACAGAAACTTCCCCATATTCGGTTCACCATTGCCGGGGACGGGCCGCTCAGGGATGAAGTGGCGTCTAAAGCGGCAGCCGCCGCGAATATCGATTATGTCGGCTGGGTTTCCAGAGGTGAAGTCAAAGCCGTTATTGACGGCTCTCAAATGCTGCTTTTGCCTTCAAAGGTGGAGGCTTTCGGCACCATTGCGCTTGAGGCAATGGCCAGGCGGCGGCTGGTTGTGGTCTCTGAGAGATGCGGCATTTTAAATTGGCCTGAGCTGGCCCCCGGGGTTTATGCCATTGAAAGCGATGAGACGCTGGCTGATGCGATCGACCGGGTTTCGAAAAAAAGCTTTTCCGATCGGCTGGAAAAAGCAGAGATTGCCCACCAGGCGGCGGTAAATTTTAATCATCAAACCCTGCGCCAGTGGGTCAACCTTTTTGTCACCCTTGTATCAGCGGTTCCGCGATAATTTTGGATCAGCAATGAAAAAATATAGTTCTCGCGAGGAACGTGCGGCTATTGTTTCTATACATGATGTCATGCCGGAGACACTGCCACGGGTGATGGAGATCATCCGGTTTCTGGAGAAAAGGGCTGTCTTTCCAGTGACCCTGCTGGTGGTGCCGGGGCGGCCATGGCTGGCTAAACATATCAGCGAGTTAAAGTCGCTTCAGGATTCAGGATATGAAATGGCCGGCCACGGCTGGCAGCACGCGGCCAAAACTGTTTCATCCAAGTGGCACCGGCTTCACAGCGTGTTGATTTCCAGGAACGAAGCCGAGCATCTGTCTCTTTTCCCCCTTGAAATTGCCGATATTATTGCCGCCTGTCACGGTTGGTTTGAAACGGTCGGACTGGATGCGCCTAGTCTTTACGTACCCCCGGCCTGGGCATTGGGCAGCGTGCCCAAGAAGACCCTGAAAACTTTGCCGTTTCGCCTTTATGAAACACAAACAGGCGTTTTTGACGCCTTCTCCGGTGTCTTTTATCGGATGCCGGTGACCGGCTATATGGCGGATACCCCATTTCGAACAAAGGCTTTAAAAATCACCAACCTTCTCAACAGGCTGCCGTTTTTCGCCCCCCTGCGCCTCGCCATTCATCCGGATGATCTGTACCTGGGGCTCTATCGGGATCTAAAGGCTCACCTGGATAAATACCGGTTTTTTTTAAGCTACAGTGATATCCCTATATAGCGGATTGTCTATTTAGTGCCCGTTCAGGCACCTCTTTGGGGTAAAGGGTATTTACTTTATTGACTATTCCATTTATTTTAATAGATAGGAGTGAGCATTCAGTATGTATATCGCAAAAAAACGTATCAACGGATATACCCATTACTATCTTCGGCAAAGCTTTGATGACGGTGGGGTGTTAAAAAGCCGTCATCTTTTTTATCTGGGCCGTGATCCACGAGACTACCTGGTCTATCCGGACGATGGTAAGGCCTTTTATTTTCATGAAGATATCTATGACGGGCTTTCCGAAATGGGTGTGGCGCCGGACAATGATGAACTGGAGCGCGTTTTTTTTCCATTTTTGGACCCGGAAACCCAGCGAGTCATAGAAGCGTTTTCTCACCAGGGGATGATCCGAAAGGATCGGGAAGACTTGCAGGAAAAAGTGAATCGGGCGGAAAAAGCCGATTTCCATATGTTTGACAAGCGGCGAATGCATTACCTGCGGTTCGTTGAAATGGACCAATCCCGGATCGGAAAGGCTCCTAAAAAAATCTATCGGGATCTGTTGGACAAATCCAGGGATGAGATTGAACATTATTTCATGGAAAAAGAAAATATTTTAGAGCCCAGGGAGAAAAAAGTCTATCCCTATGTAATTTTTAATGTCGCCGCTCATTTTAAAAGTATTATATCGCGTAAGTTCCCCCAGGTGCTTGACCAGGAAGAGTTGGATGATTGTTTTCTTGAAGAAGTCTGCCGGCTGAATGCGGATGAGACCTTTTGGGCGGACGTTGGCTGCACAGACTGGCTGAATGACTATCTGGTCCGGTATGTATGCTGGTTTTTTGACAGCGAGTTTGGCCAAAGCCGATATCTGGAAGATATGATATGGGAGTGGATGGCACGTCGCCAGAGATATCGGCCGCCGACGCCCCGGAAACAAATGAGGGATGAAGAGGCGGTTTCTATTATGGGCATGAGCAACGAGTCGGTAAGCGCAATGACCATTAAGCAGCTTACCCGGCAATACCGGTATATGGCCCAGAAATATCATCCGGATAAAGGCGGGGATCACGAGAGCTTCATCAAGTTAAACCGGGCCTTCGAGCAGCTACTTCGACGCTTGAAGCCTGGTAACAAGCAGGATCGTTATACCCCCCGGCGGTCATGACTCGTTTTAGCGCTTCTAAGTAACTTAACGGTTTAAGGTTTAAGGTATAGGGTATAAGGTTAAAAAAATCAGAAGCTTAGCCTTGTAGAACGGATAAGCAAAGTGTATCCGCCAATTCCTGATCGGTTTATCGAGATTTGTACAATCAATGTAGTGGAAGGCTTCAGCCTTCCAGTGAACGCGGCTTGATGCATCGGCCGCTTCTGCGAATGACGGGCTAAAGCCCGTCTCTACATCGAATTTACCTTAAAGTTACTGCAAAGCTCGGTCCCGGGCTGCGGACCGGGGGGCTTACTTTTAAATAACTCCGGAATATCTGCGGAAACGAAGGGCGGCAAGGATAAGAAGAAAGATGACGACTTTTTTTGTTAAACCGGCTATAAAAATTATTATTCCTTTTGTACCCGTTAAAGCCTGGCGCAAAAAAAATGCGAAGGCTTTATTGATAATGGATGAGTATTCAGCGCTATAATTTTAAGTAAATCGAATTGAATTATCAGGAAAATAAGGGGCAGGGTATGGAAATTTTGGAAAAAGCCTGCAGCGAAGGCAGAAATCTCCTTTCAGAGTACGAATCCAAGCAGGTCCTATCATCCTATGGGATTCCGGTGAGCCGGGAATATCTGGCGGAAGATGAAAGTGAGATGATCGATGCGGCCTCACGAATCGGGTATCCGGTTGTATTAAAGGGGTGTCATGCTGATTTGGCTCACAAATCCGAAGAGGGAATTATTCGTGTGGATATCCGGAACGAGGCTGAAGCAAAAGCGGCATATTCGGAGATTCGGGATGCTATGTCGTTTAAAAAAGACGCCGCCGTATTGGTTCAGGAAATGCTGGGGGGCAAGCGTGAACTGGTCGCCGGCCTGATGCGCGATCCCCAATTCGGTGCGGCAGTGATGTTCGGCATCGGCGGGATATTTACCGAGATCTTAAATGATGTTGCCTTTCGGATTGCGCCGATCGAGCGGCTTGATGCCCTTGAGATGATGGATGAGATTCGCGGGAAAAGGATTCTGGATGCGGTACGCGGAATGCCGGCGGTGGATCGGGAGCATGTGGGAGATATCTTGATCGCTTTAGGGCAATTAGGCCTTGATTACCCGGCGATAAAAGAGATCGATATCAATCCATTGATTATTTGCGATGGAAAAGCCGTTGCCGTTGATGCGATGATTGCACTTGAGCCCATAGAAAACAGGCAGGAATAATTATGACGCCGATAGATGAGTTGACCGGGCAGCTGGATCAAATCTTTTATCCGGATTCCGTGGCAATTGTCGGTCTTCCCAGGGGCCTTAAGACGGGCAAGGTTTTTCTCATGGCGCTGATGGATCAGAATTTTTCAGGTGATATCTATCCGGTGCACCCCACCGCCGAAGAGATTGACGGGCTAAAAACATACCCGAGTCTGACAGCGATACCGGCCCCTGTGGATCTCGCCATTATCCTGGTGCCCCATCAGCATGTCCTGCCCGTGGTCAGGGAATGCATTGAAAAAGGGGTTAAAGGGGCTGTGCTTTTTACCGCCGGCTACAAAGAGACAGGCACTGAGGCGGGCAGGAACCTGGAGGCGGAGCTGCGCCGCTTGGCAAAACAATCCGGCATGCGGCTCTTCGGGCCGAACTGCATGGGCCTTTATGTACCGGAATCAGGGATTTCATTTTTCCCCGGGCTTTCAAAAACACCCGGCCCGGTAGGGTTTATCTCGCATAGCGGCTCCCTTGCCAATATCCTTGGACGGATTGCGGCGGATAAGGGCATTTATTTCAGCAAGGCCGCAAGTCTGGGCAATGAATGCGATGTTACTGGAACGGATATGCTCACCTATCTGGCCAATGATCCGAAAACCGCTGTTATTGGAAGTTACCTGGAAAGCATCGGAAACGGTCCGGATTTTTTAAATGCCCTGAAAGCGGCATCCCAAAAAAAGCCGGTAATCCTATGGAAGGTCGGGCTGAACCCGGAAGGACGGAAAGCCGCCGATTCCCACACGGGGGCGCTGGCCAGCCGGAGACACATCTGGCAGGCGGTCGTGAAGCAGTGCGGCGCTGTTCCCATAAAGGGGTTCGATGTTTTAACCGATGCCTTGATGAGTTTTTCCATGCTTCCCGAGGGTATTGGGGACCGATTGGCCATACTGTCCGGCCCTGGGGGCATGGCGGTAGGGGCGGCCGAGGCGTGTGGGGATGAAGGCCTTCAATTGGCTGATCTCTCTGAACAAACACGTTCGGAGTTGGCTGAATTTGTGCCTAAGACCGGAACCAGCCTTGCCAACCCCGTGGATGTCGGCTTGGGCGCTTCTCTGGATATCGACATATACATCGAGGCGGCCCGGGCATTGGCGAACGATCACGGAGTGGATGCGGTGGTCGTGATCGGGGCCGGTCTGAACCGTGAGCTGAATGAAAAATATACCAACTCCCTGATCCAAATTCACAGGGAAACCGGCTGTCCATTTTTGATGGTCAATATCCCCGGCTTTGAGAAGGAGTTCGCCGTGGCCTTCTGCCAGGCGCAAATCCCCTTTTTTGAAACCGCTGAGCGCGCACTTTCAAGCTATGCGATGGTGCGGCGGTATCAGTTGTGGCGGAGGAATCAGGGGTGCCGTGAAGAATGAACTATG
>JAGYOX010000033.1 GCA_018399235.1 Desulfobacterales bacterium
ATCACCAGTATCGGCCACCCCCGCGTAGCGGCAAGCCAGAGCCCGATTACCGCGCCCGCGAAAAGCAAAAGGTAGGCGGCAATATGGATGCTGCCTGGCATAATCTTCCCCTCCACAAGGGGATGAGGACGGTATATGGCCGTGGAGACCTTAACCGTATCCACGCCGCTTCTGACGTCGTAATAGTCGTTAATCAGGTTGGCGGCCGCATGTAGGAAAACGGTGCCCAGCAGGGTCAGCCCGAACAGCCCGCAGAAAAACGCCCCGTCTATGGCGGCGACAGCGCCACCCACGCCGATTGATATGGCGGTCATGATAAAGGACCACGGGCGGCTGGCAAGGAACCAGTTGCGATAGAGCGCATTCATCTCTTAAATGTCTGCTTGTGTAGTCAAAAGTTATCATTCCGGAAATGTGAACGGGT
Source organism: Desulfobacterales bacterium (assembly GCA_018399235.1). GTDB lineage: Bacteria > Desulfobacterota > Desulfobacteria > Desulfobacterales > Desulfosalsimonadaceae > M55B175. The sequence continues at coordinate 425 of JAGYOX010000033.1, forward strand.
TGATATCCCGGAATCGGGATCATTTATAACAGTCCGTTACCATACGGACTCGGGGAGGGAGGGTCAAGTTGAAAAGTTACACCGTCTCCAGCCCTGTGGCCTCGAGTACCGCCTTAACGGCTCGGTTCGTATTGCTGTTTTTAATAGGTGAGCATGAAAATATACCCATATTCGCACTTAAATGTCGCCCGGTTTGCCGTAAAGTATACGCCGCAGGGCTTCGGCATCCATAATATGCTCATCAAGCGCTATTTCTTCAATACTTTGATTGGTTTCAAAAGCTTTACGGGCTATGGCTGCGGCGTGGTCATAGCCGATATGCGGCACCAGGTTGGTCGCAATGGCCAGGCTCTGTTTGATGTTCGTCTTGCACCGGTGCTTGTTCGCGGTAATTCCCCGAACACATTTATCTGCCATCATATTGGCCGCATTTGAGAGCAGTTCAATCGATTGAAGCAGATTATAGGCGATAAGCGGCAGCATGGTGTTTAATTCAAAATATCCGCCCTGTCCGCCCAGGGTAATGGCGGCGTCGTTACCAATGACGTGGGCGCATACCTGGATGACGGACTCCGGGACCACCGGGTTTATCTTGCCCGGCATGATCGAGGAGCCGGGCTGAAGTTCAGGCAGATTGATCTCGCCCAGCCCGCATCTGGGACCGGAAGCCAGCCATCTGATATCATTTGCGATTTTAAAAAGACCGACTGCAATGGTTTTTAAAACGCCGCTGGCCTCAACCGCTGCATCACATCCCCCCTGGGCTTCAAAATGGTTGGGGGCTTCGGAAAACGGGATCCCTGTTTGCTTGACGATCAGCGAGATTACTTTTGCGGCAAAATCCGGGTGGGCATTCAGACCCGTGCCAACCGCAGTGCCGCCAAGGGCGAGCCTTGCGAGTCGCTCCTGAACTCCATCCAGCCGGCTGATGGCGCGTTCAATCTGTCCGGCATAGCCGGAGAACTCATTTCCCAGGGTCATCACAACCGCATCCTGGAGATGGGTTCGCCCGATTTTTTCAATATCCTTAAATTCTGCCGCCTTATCGCTCAGGGCCCCGAGGATATTGGTCAGGGCCGGGAGCAGGGCGTCCCGAATGGATCGAAGCGCGGCAATGTGTATGGTGGAAGGGATCACATCATTGCTGGATTGGCATTTATTCACATGGTCGTTGGGATGGATGGCTCCCTTTGTTTTCCGGGTGCCAGTCAGGATTTCATTGGCCCGGGTGGCGATGACTTCATTCATGTTCATATTGGTGGAGGTGCCGGAGCCGGTTTGGAATACATCCACGATAAAGTGATCGTCCAGTTTGCCGTCCATGACTTCTTCGGCGGCTTGGATGACTGCTTGGGCGGATTCCGCAGAGATTAATCCCAGCGCTTGATTGATTTCCGCCGCGCATTTTTTGATCAATGCAAGGCTGTGAATGAAAACCGGCGGCAGTTTAAGCCGGCTTACGGGAAAATTTTCGCTCGCCCGTTTTGTCTGGGCGCCATAATAGGCGTCCTGGGGAACACCAATAGTACCCAAACTGTCTGTTTCCTGACGTGTGCTCATTTATAAAAATCCTTTGTCAAGGTTAGTTTTACCTAAATTGAAACACTCAATTTAGGTTTTAATTTTTACGCGGCTATCTTGATTAAATATAATCCTTGCGCTTCAATGTGAAACGAATTTGTCCATAATTTATTGCCAAAGTTAATTTGCCTCATTTATAAATTGATGATATAATGTATAATATATAAACAAATCCCAACATTTGGACCGTGTTACTGTATGGACAAGGAAAAACCCTTCTCAAAAAGCGAGCCCACGTTTCGTTCCCTGGTAGAAAACTCTCTGACCGGTATATACATCAATCTGGGGGGGGCGATTGTGTTTGCCAATAAACGGTTTGCCGATATTTTTGGCTATACCGTGGATGAAGTCATCGGCATGAATTACCTTGAATTCGTCCATCCGGAGGATCGTCCCAAGGTTGAGGAGGTCCATCGAAAGCGATTAAAGGATGAAGCCGCTCCGCCCGAATACGAATCCCGAGGGCTTACAAAAGACGGACGGACAATCTGGATTAATCGACGCAACACCCGCATCGAATACGAGGGTAAACCCGCCATTTTAGGCAACATGGTGGACATCACCCAGCAGAAGCGGCTTCGGGAAAAGCTTGTTCAAATGGAAAAGCTGGCTTCTCTGGGAACATTTACCGCAGGCGTGGCCCATGAGCTGAACAATCCGTTGAACAATATTTCAAGTTCGCTTCAGATAATCCTTGAGGAATGGGATAGCGAAGACGATGAATTTAAAAAATCGCTCATCCATGATGTAGAAAATCAGGTGGAGCGGGGTCAGAACATTATCAAGGCGCTGTTTGATTTTTCCAGGACCGACGAGTTGGATGTGCAGGAGGTCAACTTTCATGACGTGGTCGAGCAGGCCATCAAGGCGATTCAGGACAAAATCCCGGAAAATGTTAGCCTTGATATTGAGGTTGCCGAGGATATCCAGGCCAGCATTTCTTATGAACATGTGCAGCAGGTGTTGATCAACCTTATTCTAAACGCGGTGCAGGCCATGGAAAATGGGGGAAAGCTGCGAATTGCCGCTTATCATGAACCGACGGAGAATAATTTCTGTTTTGAAGTGGGAGACACCGGTAAAGGCATAGACAAAGACGCGTTAAATAAAATTTTTGACCCCTTTTACACGACCAAAGAACCCAGCAAAGGAACGGGGCTAGGGCTTTCTATTACTCACGGCATCGTCCAGCAGCATAGCGGAAGAATTGACGTGTCAAGCCAACCGGGAGAGGGCTCTAATTTTATCGTCTGCCTGCCGCAAGTTTGACAGATGGCCGGCAGAAAAAGCTCCAATTAAAAGGAGGCGGGATATGGAAATTCGAAAAGTATTATGGCCAACCGATTTTTCGAGCCGTGCGGAAGCGGCCTTGGGCTATGTAAAATCCCTGAGCCGGGATTATAACGCCGAGATTCATGTGTTACATGTTTACGAGGATATTGTGCATCATGAAACCTGGTATGGTGAGTTCGACGAAAAGCATATGGAAGGTTTGATGCAAAAAGTCAGAAAACGTGCTAAAGAACGACTCGAACAGATATGTGAACGGCATTTGGAAGGCTGTCCCCTCTACATCAAGCATGTGGTCATCGGTGATCCGGCAAAGGAGATTCTGAAGTTTATTGAACAGGAGCAGGTCGACCTGGTTGTGATGTCCACGCGGGGTAAAAGCGGCCAGTTCAGGTTCGGCAGCGTTACGGAAAGGGTGACGAAACATTCGCCGGTACCTGTGACGACCATCCCTGTGGAGGGTTCGCAGGCACAGTGACAACAGACGGCCCCCCTCAAAAGCTCTTGCTGCATTAAATTTTCAACGGCAAAGCTAAAAATTACTATGGCCTGAGCAGTCGACTATGCCACCGTAATGTCGTCATCCAGGTAAACGTCCTGGATGGCGTTTAAGAGTTCTATCCCATCTTTCATGGGTTTCTGGAACGCCTTGCGGCCGGAAATCAGTCCCATGCCGCCGGCCCGTTTATTGATCACGGCCGTTCGCACCGCCTGGGCCAGGTCGTTTTCCCCTGAAGCCCCGCCTGAATTGATCAGGCCGGCCCGGCCCATGTAGCAGTTGATGACCTGGTAGCGGGTCAGGTCGATGGGATGGTCGGAACAGAGTTCGCTGTACATCTTTTCATGTGTTTTTCCGAATTTCAGGGCCGTGAACCCCCCGTTGGTTTCCGGCATTTTCTGTTTGACGATATCCGCCTCTATGGTGACGGAGAGGTGATTGGCCTGTCCTGTAAGGTCCGCCGCCAGATGGTAGTCCGCGTCCCCGGTTTCAAAATCCGGGTTGCGCAGGTAGGCCCACAGGAAAGTGGCCAGTCCCAGGTCATGGGCGTAGCGGAAGGCTTCCGAAATTTCCTGGATCTGCCGGTCGCTCTCCGGCGATCCGAAGTAAATGGTGGCCCCCACGGCCACTGCTCCCATGTCATAGGCCTGGTCAACGCTGCCGAATAGAATCTGGTCGTGAGTGTTCGGGTAGGTGAGCAGTTCATTGTGGTTGAATTTCATGATAAACGGAATTTTGTGGGCGTATTTACGGGCTACCGATCCCATTACGCCCAGCGTTGAGGCGACAGCGTTGCATCCGCCTTCCATGGCCAGCCGGATGATGTTTTCCGGATCGAAATACTGGGGGTTCGGGGCAAACGAGGCCCCGGCCGTGTGCTCCACCCCTTGGTCAACGGGCAGAACTGAAACATATCCGGTGCCACCGAGTCGGCCATGGTCTAAAATGGCCTGCAGATGGCGCATCACCCGGATGGAGCGGTCGCTTTGGGCGACGATTCGGTCGACGAAATCCGGTCCCGGCAGATGCAGATGCTCGGCCGGAACGGTTCGGCATCGATGGGATAACAAATCATCGGCTTCCCTGCCCAACAGGTCGGCAAATTTTTGGTTCATGGGGATTCCTCCTTTTCAAGTTTGTATCGCTTTATTTTTCTCCACAGGGAAACCCGGTCAATATCCATGATTTTGGCGGCTTTGGTTTTGTTGCCGTCGCATTTTTCAAGCACCCACTGGATGTATCTTTTTTCCTGCTCCTCCAACGTGGGGGTGCCGTCCGGGCTGTACCGGTAGGTCTCAATGGATAGATTCCGGATGTCATCGGGAAGGTTGTCCACGGTAATTTTGGGGTCGTTTTGAAATGCTACGGCGCGTTCAATGACGTTTTCCAACTCACGCACGTTGCCCGGCCAGGCGTACTGCGTGAGCAGCCGCATGGCCTCGGTATCAATGGCGTTGACGGATTTTTTCATCTCGCTGCTTTTTTGTTCCAGAAAATAATGGGCCAGGAGCGGGATGTCGCTCGGCCGCTGCATGAGCGAGGGCAGGTGGATGGAGATGACGTTTAGCCGGTAGAAGAGGTCCTGCCGGAAATGGCCGTCCGCCACATCCTTGTTCAAATCCCGGTGGGTGGCCGCGACAAACCGGACATCTGCGGATATGGGCTCTGTTCCGCCGACCCGGTAGAAAACTTTTTCCTGGATGGCCCGGAGGAGCCTCACCTGCATGGAAAGCGGCATATCCCCCACCTCGTCCAGAAAAATGGTGCCGCCGTCCGCGGTTTCCAAGAGCCCGGCCTTTTTTTGCTGGGCACCGGTAAAGGCGCCCTGTTCATGACCGAACAGTTCATTGGCCATCAGCTCTTCGGTAAAAGAGCCGCAGTTGAATGCCATAAACCGTTTCCGCGCCCGCCCGCTCAGGTGATGGATCGCCTTAGCGGCGAGCTCCTTTCCGGTTCCGCTTTCCCCGAAAATGAGCACATTGGTATCCGATGGGGCGATTTGGCGGATGGTCTTCTTCACCTCGATCATGGCGTCGCTTTTGCCGACGATAAACGGGACTTCCCCCGGACTCTTCAGGGAGGCTTTGAGCTCCCGGTTTTCAAGGAGCAGCCGCCGCTTCAGCAGGGCTTCGGCGACAATCTTTCGGACCTCATCAATTTTATAGGGCTTGGCGATATAATGGTAGGCGCCTTTTTTTAACGCCTGGACGGCAGAATTCACCGTGGCATAGCCCGTAATCATGATCACCTCGGTGTCGGGCAGAAGCTCCCGGGTTTTTTCCAGCACTGTCATGCCGTCCATGTTTTCCATTTTAAGGTCTGTTACCACCAGGTCGACCGTGGCGGTTTGCATTAGTTCTGTGGCCTTTACCCCGTTGTCTACGGCTATTGTTTGATACCCTTCCTTTTTCAGGATATGTTCCAGGTTTTTCCGCGCAATGGCTTCGTCTTCAACGATTAAAATCGTCGAAGCTCCGGAATTTTTATGGTTTGTGTTATTTTGTGCGTCTATCTGTTCGTTCATAGATCACATCGCCGCTTCGACGGGGGTATCCGATGATGCATGATCGTTTTTATCGTTTGGCACGGGCAGGTAAATATAGAATGTCGTGCCGACGCTCTCTTCGCTTTCGACGTCAATTCGGCCGCCATGGTTTTGTATGATTCCATGGGAGACCGAAAGCCCAAGCCCGGTTCCCTTTCCCACTTTCTTAGTGGTGAAGAAGGGGTCAAAAATTTTGTCCTTGTATTCGGCCGGGATTCCTTTTCCAGTGTCCTGGATCTGAAGGCATATTTCATTTTTTTCTGGATTTTTTGTCGCTTTGATGGTCAGTTTCCCCTCATTGTCCATGGCATGGACCGCGTTTAAAATAAGATTGATCAAAACCTGCTGCATCCGTCGGAAATCCATCACCGTATGCAGGTCTTCGGCCATATCGACCTCGACCTCGACCGATCCGGGCAATTCGCCTTTGATTAGCTTGAGGCTTTCCTCGACCAAGTTTTTGATATAGACTTTCACTGGTTTGAACGTGCGTTCCCGCGAAAATTCAAGCAATGCCCGGACGATGTCCCGGGCCCGTTCGATCTGGGCCTCGGCGTCCGTCAAAAGCTCTTTGTTGTAAGCCGGATCACCGCCTTCCAGCTCCTCTATGGCAATTTGGAGCGAGGTGGAAATGTTATTCAGTGGATTGTTCAGCTCATGGGCCACACCGGAGGTGAGGGTCCCCAGGGAGGCCATTTTGCGGCTTTGGATCAGTTGCTCGTTTCGCTTGTTAACCTCGCTGATCATGGTATTTAAGCTCTGGACGAATTCATCGAACTCGTCGTTCGTATTCAGCGGCGGAATTTTTTCATAATCGCCCGCCGCAATCTTTCGAACCGCCCGCCCGATTTGGCGGAGCGGCCGGTTGACTTTAAAAATAAGGGAAAAGGCGACAAACACGGAAAGCAGAAATACGGTAAGGACGCCGAGAAACGAGTATATCCGGGATTCCTTAACGAGCCGGTTGACGCTCATTCGTTCCTGTTGGACCATCTGTTCAAGATCAGAGGTTATCTCTTGGCCCAGTGCACGGATGTTTGACTGTTTCTTCTCGTTGCCGGCCATCAGGGCATCAATATTGCCACTCAGATGATTCTTCCGGTAATGCTCCTGAAGTTCCACAAGAGAGTTTTTATAACGTTTTAATTCGTCCCGGTAGGACAGCAGATTTTCGCTGGATGCATAATCCCTGTAGGCTTCGATGATTTCGGAGATTTTGGATTGCGCCGTTGTCGTATAGGCGACCGCTTCTTTGATATCCTTTTCATTGAAATACAGGAAATAGTTCTTCTCATAGCGCCGGGCTTCAAGGATGGTGTTCAAAAGCTGATTTTTTTCCGTGATGATATCGAACTTCAGCTCTAACAGGTGGTTTCGATAGTCGGTGATCACCCATATGATCCCGCCGAGCAGGACCAGTATGATAAATGCGATGGAGATGCGTTTTTGAACGCTTATTTTCATATGGATTTTTTAACTATAAGATGGCGGCACAATTTCATATACCACATTTTTAATATCCGGAATGCCGGCGATAGCAGCCGCAAGTTCTTCCGAGATCTCCTGTTTCATGGTTTCCTTGACGTATTCCGCGGTTTTTGGATTGGTATAACCGGTTTTTCGGATGCTCGGTGCTTCCGCACGGATATGTATGTTGCCCTTGCTTGCCGTTACCGTTACTTTCAGGTCTGTTTTGCAGGTATTTTCAATGGCGGCTTTGATTCGGCTGCCAACCGCGAGATCGGAAACCGCCTGTCTGGATTCCGGGGTTACCTGGAAGGAATCCATTTGCGCAGCATAACATATCATTTGAGCGGCGTCGCCTATATTCATGTTATTTATATTAATTATCATATCATACAAATGCGGATCTGTAATATCTCTTTTATATAGATAGTGGGCCCAGCGTGACCGGTTGGTGTCCTCGGCGGTAATATAGCGCATCGCCTCTTTTTCTGAAATATTCTGGATCTGCTGCATAAACGCGATCCGGTCCGCCATGTCTGCAATGATCCGGACATTGAGTACATGAGAGATATCCGGCAACAGAAGGTGAGAGCCATGCCCGTGATAGACCAGGTTGTCTTTTTTGGCATGTTCAAGCAGCATAGCCTGGATATAGGAGATGTATTGCTCTCTGCCTCGGGTCAAGCGCTCCAGCACGGAGGGGGCGTCATGTATTGATTTGATTAATTCTTTCTCCGGCACGTGGTAGACTTGGTTGGCTTCCTCAATGAGGGTCTCCCGGCTCAAAACGTTATAGCCGAGTATGCTCCCCACTTTCTCGGCGACTTCCTTGCCATGGCTGAAGCACCCCCGGGATATGGTGATGATAGACATAAGAAATTCTCCTTAAACGCCGTAAAAGAAATATAGGACTGAAAGCTCCACTGTCAAAAACAGCACGGTCATGATCGCCCCGGCCTTGGCGTAGTCGACGGTTCGGTAGCCGCCGGGCCGCATAATCAGGGCATTGACCTGATGGGTCGGCAGAACGAAGGTATTCGATGCCGAAAGCCCCACCACCAGGGCGGCCATGCGGGGATCGCCGCCGGCCATCAGTGCCATATTCATACAGAGCGGCACCAGCAGGACGGTTGCCCCCACGTTGGAAATCACCAGGGTGAAAAACGAGGTCATGAGGCCCACCACAGCCAAAAGCACGATGGGGGAGGGTTCGCCCAGAAGGCCCAGCACCCTTTCGGCGATAAATGCCGCAGTGCCGGTTTTTTCAAAGGCAATGCCCAACGGAATCAGGCCGGCCAGCAGGAAAACGGTCATCCAGTCAACCGCCCGGTACGCCTCGTCGATTTTTAGCACCCCGGTGATGATCATCCCCAAAGCGCCGGACATCAAGGCCACGGAAAGCTGCATTTTTATAAAAATAACCTGGAAAAGGGCAACCGCCAACCAAAAGACGGCAAGCTTGGATTTCTGGGGGCGGAGGATTTCTCCCTCAAGCGGTGTAGAAAATGTGAGCGCCCGGGGCTGGGGGTAGTTTTTCAGGATATGGAACCGTTCCCAGGGACCCTGCAGCAAAAGGGTGTCGCCCATTTGCAGGCGGATATGCGTCAGGCCGGAATAATAGATCCTGTTTCCTTTAAAAAGCGCAACGGGATTGACGCCGAAGAGCTCTTTAAAATCGATTTCGCTCATGGTTTTGCCGATGAGCTCCGAGCGGGGGGAGACGATGGTTTCTGCCATGCCGGCGTTGGTTCGGGCCAGGGTTTCCGCAAACACCTCAAGCGCCGGTTTAATTTGCCAGCCGAGTTCTTCGGCCATTTTTTCAACGTTTCTCCGCCTGCCCACCACCGCGATATCATCCCCTGGTGAAATTTGATCCGTGCTGCGGGGGACAAAGGTTTTTTCCTTTTTGGCGGAAAAGCTGATGGCGACCACGGTGACCAGAAACTTGCTCTGGATATCAAGAGCGTCCAGGCGTTTTGGTTCGCCTGCCGCCCCGGGGATGTCAATTTCGTAAATATTTTCAAGCGCCCGGTATGCCTCGATCAGGTCCGAGGTGACCCCTTTGTCCGATTCGCCGCCGGCGGACGGCAGAATAAACCGGCCGAAGATGACAAAATAGAGGATCGCGGTGACCAACAGGCATATGCCGATGGGGGTTTGGGTAAACAGGCCGAACGGTTCCAGTCTCTCGCCGCCGATCGTCATGAGATCATTCAGCAGTATGGTGGGACTGGCACCGACCAGGGTCAGGGTGCCGCCGATAATTGCGCAGAAGCCCATGGGCATGAGGATTCTGGATACCGGCAGGCCCACACGTTTTGCGATTCGCTGGGCGGCTGGCAGAAAAAGCGCGGCCGCCCCGATATTCTGGAGCATACTGGAAATCACGCCGACGGTTCCGGCAATAAGTGTGATAATCCGGCTTTCACTTTTGCCGGCCAGCTTGATGAGGGGACGGGCGACCTGGTTCATCACACCGGTTTTATCCAGCCCTGCGCCGATGATGATTACCGCCATAATCGACACAACGGCGTTGCTGCTTAAGCCGACGAAGGCCTCTTTTGGGGAGATCAACCCGATGAGCGGCAGGAGCACCATCATTAATATGCCCACGACATCCACACGGACCCATTCAAATACAAAAAGGGTGATCACAAAGACCAGCACAATCATCGTCAGTACCATTTCAGGCGTCATCTCGGCTATATCCTTTCTCTTTCTTTTTAAATTGAGGGCTTCGGTTCCGAAGAGATCATTTTTGTCATTCCGAGGAGCGCGAGCGACGAGGAATCTTCACGAAAAAGATTTCTCGCTACGCTCGAAATGACATTATGGAGGGCTCGGAATGACATTATGGATAAACGTTTTACGCAGCCATCAGTCCTTGTGCTCGTTGCGGAACCAATAGCAAAGCGCCGCGACAACGAGCACGAGGCCGAGTCCCAGAAAAAAGTTAAACTCCATTTCTTTCTCCTTTTCAAGAGCCAGTATCTGGTTTTTTATCTTTATTTATAAACTGCGATGAGACAATCCAAAATTACGGGCATCAAACACGCAAAAACAGGATGCCGGCGTCTTCTAAGTAAATTAACGGTTTAAGGTATAGGGTATAGGGTATAAGGTATAAGGTTCAAAGAAATCATTTTGTTATACTCATATAGGCCTTAATCACACCGAAAAGTTACTTTTAAGCTCGGTTCCGGGCGGCAGCCCGGGGGATTACTTTTAAGTAACTTCAAGTTCACAGTTTTTAAGTGCTCAACGAGATTTGCACGATCAATGTAGTGGAAGGCTTTAGCCTTCCATTGGGCGGTTTTGCTGCATCGTCAGCTTCTGTGAATGGCGGGCTATAGCCCACCGCTACATCACATTTATGATTTTGTGCGGCATGTTTTTATCCGCTGAAATAGAATCAGACCATTGAATACACGTAAAGTTGTTTTTCCGGGCGGTTTTCATTCTCAGGCCTTTCGGCGGCCTGGTCTTCGCTGGGTTCTGATATGACGAATTCTACGGGGCCGTATTCTTTGCCGACCTCTTGCACCACTGAATCCGTGTCCCCGAACTTGACGGTATGGGTAAAGCCAATGCCCATTTTCTGGGCCGCTTCTTCAAATGACCGGGCATTTTCCCGTGATTTTTCCTCGAACTCCTCAATTTTATTCTTTGAGGGGGCAAACAGTCTGACTGCCTCCTGGGCAAGCGGGGCCACATTTAGTGCAAGAATATTATAGGACATGCGCTGGGCCATTTCGAGGGCGTAGTCAATAACCCGCTGAGAAAATGTATTGCCGTTCCCGATAACAAGAAGAAGGCCGGGCTGTTCCTCGGGTTGTTCGGTTTCTGCAGCAGTATCACTCTGCATCGGTTCTCCTGCTTCGGCAAATGTGATCGATTCCTGGTACTCATCCATTTTCTTTCGAAAAGAGCGGGTTTTATTAAACAGACGTTTCAGGAATGGTTTCATTCAGACCTCCTTTTATCACCGTAATTTTTAATTTTTATAGTTATTTACTGGTTGCGGAGCGGCGGACCACCAGCGGCACGGCAAGCTTTTTCTGAAGCTCTGCAGCATTAAATTTCAATTTTTTGCCGGTGAATGGCGTTGAACCTGAGTCTTCCAACCCATCCCGTCCATCCGGATTTTTTTTGGATCCCGAGTTATCATAAATCGCCACCACGATATCGCGGTGCCTGTCTACATAGTTGACGATTTCCTGGCTGGTTTCGCCGGGCTTTACCTGAACCCTGTATTTGATATCGTTTTTATCCGTATCCGAAAGTAACCGGTTAATCTGCGCTGACGCCTTGTCAATCAGGTTTTTCGCCGTATCATGTTCTCCGGTTTCAGCGAAGGTTGCGGCGATCATCGTGTTTTCAAACAAATCCCGGGCCCGGTGAACCTGTCTATGGAAATTTTTCAGATAGCCGGCATAGACCTCAGGGTCGATGATATGCAGGATGTTCAGCTCCGCCCTGATCCGCCGGCATAGCTTTGCCGCATAGTCAACGATCTGTTGATCCGGGCGCATGCCGTCAATGGCCAGCAATACCTTTTCCATAAGGCAATCCCTTTCATCTGGTTCATCTGGGTGGTTGTAAATTTTTCGGCCGGGCGTTAAACTGCTACATTTGCAGGCGCGGCCGGTCGTCGGTGCGTTTTTCCGGGGCTTTTCGGCTTCTGCGGCGTTTTTCCTGCCGTTTCGTACTTTCCATGATCTCTATTGCCATGTCCTGTTCGTTGGCTTCTGCAAACGAAATGGCCGACATTAGTTTGTCAAACGCATTGAGTTTCTGAAAAAGTTTCATTGTTTCCTCCTTGTACTTGATTGTTGGTTTAAATAAATTTAAATGATGCGTCTTGAAATCAGAGAAAATGATTGTTGTGTACGTATATTGCAATCGGTATGCCGTATACGTTGAGCATGCATAACATTTTGTCTTTAATATATTTATTGATGAATGCGGGGGCAGGGAGGTTCGGGACTACCGTTACAATATGCAACGATTTTCAGATTCAAACAGATTATAATTAAATATTAATAGGTTATACTTGTTGCAGAATTACAGTTATGTTGCATAATGCAATAGCTTTTTTCTGGCAGGATCAAAACGGGTCCTATCTGCTTGCAAAGTCCATTGAATAGGTTTTATAATAATTTAAACGATTATCTACAATTCTGGAGACAGCCCATGCCGATTTTCAAAAAAGGCGATAAAACCGAGGAACCCGAAGAACTGACAGAAATCGAGGATCTGCGCGAAAAGGTAAAGGCCGCGCAAATGCCTGAGCGCGTGGTGAAAATCGCTATGAAGGAGCTGGACAAGATGGCCAAAACCAGTTCCTCTTCAGCGGAATATACAATTGCACTTAACTATATCGACTACCTCCTCTCCCTGCCCTGGAACGCCTCGACCGCCGACAAATTAGATATCAAGCGGGCGGAAACCGTTTTAAACGAGGAACATTACGGGTTAGACGAGATCAAGGACCGTATCCTCGAGTATCTGGCTGTCCGGATCATCAAGCTTTCCCGCACATATACCATCATGGTGGTGGATGACGAGGAGCGGACCCGGAAGAATTTAGAGCACGTACTGACCCGGGAGGGCTATGAGGTCATTACCAAGGAAAACGGGGTGCAAGCCCTGGAAGTGCTTGAGACGACCGCTGTGGATGTGATCATTACGGACCTTAAAATGGACAAGGTGGACGGCATCGAGGTCCTGGAAAAGGCCCGTGAAAAGGACTCAAGGGTTGAGGTCATCATGATCACCGGCTATGCCACCGTGCCGAACGCGGTCGAGGCCATGAAAAAGGGGTCGTTCAACTACATTACAAAGCCCTTTAAACTGGAGGAAATCCGCTCCACCGTCCGTCAGGCGCTTGTCAACAAGACCCAGCAGCTCCGCGCCAAGGGCCCGATCCTTTGTTTTGCCGGCCCGCCGGGCACCGGCAAAACCTCGCTCGGCATGTCCATCGCCCACAGCCTGGAAAAGGAGTTTATCCGCATCTCCCTTGCGGGCATAAAGGATGAGGCCGAAATCCGCGGCCATCGGAGAAGCTATGTCGGCGCCATGCCCGGGCGGATCATCCAGGAAATCCGGCGCGCCGGTGTCAACAACCCGGTTTTTATGCTGGATGAGCTGGACAAGCTGGGCCAGGAGTTCAAGGGCGATCCCGCATCCGCTCTGCTTGAGGTGCTAGACCCCCAGCAAAACGCCAATTTCACGGATCATTACCTTGACGTACCATTTGACCTATCCGCCGTTATGTTTATTGCCACCGCCAATATCGTGGATCATATTCCCGGTCCACTGCTGGATCGGCTGGAAGTGCTGTATCTTTCCGGATATATGGAGGAGGAGAAGGAGCAGATCGCGTTTCAGTATCTCATCCCCCGGGCCATCAAGGACAACGGCCTTGAATCCTATCCTCCCGAGTTTACAAAAGAGGCGGTTCGCGCCATTATCACGGAATACACCCGGGAGGCCGGGTTGCGGGATCTGCAGCGCCGGATCGACTCCATATGCCGCAAATCCGCCAGGGAAATACTCTCGGATGAAGAGAAACGATCCATAAAAATCGACAGGGAAACGGTCCAGGACTATCTGGGTCCTCGCAAATATTTTTACGAGGTGGCGGATGCCGAAGAGAAGGTGGGCATCGCAACCGCCCTGGCATGGACGGAAACCGGGGGGGAGATTATTTTTATCGAAGCCACCAAGATGAAGGGCAAAAGCAACCTCATTATGACCGGCTCGCTGGGCGACGTCATGAAGGAGTCCGCCCAGGCGGCGCTCAGCTATATCCGTAGCAATGCCGACCGGCTGGACATAAAGGCGGATTTTTTTGACGCCCAGGATGTGCATATCCATATTCCTGCCGGCGCCATTCCCAAGGACGGCCCGTCCGCCGGGCTCACCATCGGCGTTGCCCTGCTCTCGCTGCTCACCGGCCGCCCAGCCCGGCGCAATATCGGTTTTACCGGTGAGATCACGCTTTCAGGCCGGATTCTGCCCGTGGGCGGCATCAAGGAAAAGCTGCTGGCTGCGCGCCGGGCCGGGCTTAAGACCGTGGTCCTGCCCGCCAAAAACGCGGCGGATGTCCAGTATATCCCCGAGCAGATCACCCGGGAGCTCACGATTATCAAGGTCGACCAGTTCGACGATATCGTGGATAAGGTGCTGGCCTAGCGGGCCCTCTCTGCCGTCCTGAAGAAAATACGTACTTTACGGGTTTAAAATACATTATTCAACCCATTAATCTGCCCTCCTGGTTTCTGATAGATTACTAAAAAATAGCGTTTTAAGGGAATTGCCGAATTCCCGGCAAAATTGTTTTCTCTAAAAAGAGGAGTTAACCATGCCCATTGATATCACCGTAACCATCGGCGGTACGGCCGGCCAGGGCATTCAGACGGTCGGCGATTTGTTGGCCGGCGCCTGCCACCGGTCAGGCCTGTACCTTATGGTCGTCAATGATTTTGAATCCCGCATACGCGGGGGGCATAGCTTTATGCAGATTCGGATCAGCGATCAGCCGGTCGCTGCGCCGTATCATAAGGTTCACCTGCTGGTAGCCTTGAACCAGGAGACCTATGACCGGCACCGGGCTGCCATGGATACAAGCGGCGTCATTCTTTTAGACCAGGAGGAAGCGGCCAGCGAAAAAAGCGCATTGGCCGTCCCATTCACCCGGCTGGCCAAGGACGCGGGCGGAAAAATAATGGCCAACACTGTGGCCGCCGGCGCCTGTTTAGGGCTTTTGGGGGCGCCCGAATCCATTATCAAAGAGGTGCTTAAGGAACGCTTCGGGGAAAAGGAGGCTGTGTTTGAAAACAATTTAAATGCCGCCAGAAAAGGGTATGATGCGGTGAAGGACGAAACCGTTGATTGGCGGATCGACTGGCCGGACGAGGAGTCCAAGGGTCGTCTGCTTTCAGGCTCCCGTGCGCTCGCCCTCGGGGCGCTGGCTGCGGATTGCCGCCTGGCAGCTTTTTATCCCATGTCACCGTCAACCGGCATTATGATCAACCTGGCCGAATTTGTTGGCAAGGCGCCCCTCGTGGTTGAGCAGGCGGAGGATGAAATCGCCGCGGTTAATATGGTGGTTGGTGCGGCCTTTGCCGGTGTTCGGGCCATGACGGCAACCTCCGGCGGTGGTTTTTCGCTCATGACGGAAGGGTTGGGGCTCGCTGCAATTACGGAGACGCCAATCGTAATTATCAATGCACAGCGTCCGGGCCCGGCCACGGGCCTTCCCACACGGACCGCACAAGGGGATCTTCAGTTCGTGATCCACGCCTCCCAGGATGAATTTCCACGGTTCGTGATCGCCCCGCAGTCCATTAACCAGGCATTTGAGACAGTGATCCGGGCGTTTCACCTGGCTGAAAAATACCAGGTGCCGGTGATCATTTTAGTAGACCAGTATTTTAACGACTCCCTGTTCATCGCCCCCGAGAAATTAAAGGTCCCGGAACAGATCGACCGGTTTTTGACGACCGATGCGGATATGGCGGCCCCGCCGGCCTATAAGCGGTTTGCCCTTAGCGAATCCGGGGCTTCCCCCCGGGCCCTGCCCTGCAGGGACAAGGCGCTGGTCACGGTGACCGCCAACGAGCACGGCGAGGACGGCCACATCAGCGAAGCCGTTGCCGACCGCAACAACATGGTCAATAAGCGGATG
The DNA here is from genome assembly GCA_018399235.1 of Desulfobacterales bacterium. Classification (GTDB taxonomy): domain Bacteria; phylum Desulfobacterota; class Desulfobacteria; order Desulfobacterales; family Desulfosalsimonadaceae; genus M55B175. Next base: position 16,499 of record JAGYOX010000033.1, read on the forward strand.
GCGAAAACGAAGAATATGCGGAATGAGATGCAACCGCCGGATCCATACTTCGGCGACAGCGAAACGCTGCTCGTGGGATGGGGCTCGGCCGATGGCGCCATCCGGGAAGCCGTGGACCGGCTGCGGAATGAAAATTTCGATGTCGGCGGACTGGTTTTTTCGGATTTATGGCCCTTTCCGGAAGCTACTGTTTACGAAGCGCTTTCCAAATGCAAACGCTTCTTTACGGTTGAGCTGAATTCTTCCTCTCAGCTGGGCTGGCTGATCCGGGAGCAGACCGGGTTAAAGTTTGCGGGAGCCATTGTGAAATACGACGGCAGGCCTTTTTTGCCAAATGAGGTGGCTGTTCAGGCCCAAAAAATGATGGGGGGTCGTGATGACCGACGTTAAAGCATATGACTGCGATTATGAGAACAAATGGTGCCCGGGTTGCGGCAATTTCGGCATCTTAAACGCCATGAAAAAGGCGCTTGCCGATCAGGAGATACCGCCCGACCGGGTGTTGATCGTTTCCGGTATCGGGCAGGCGGGAAAAACCCCGCATTTTTTAAAATGCAACTACTTTCACGGGCTGCACGGCCGGGCCGTGCCGGTGGCCACCGGCGCCAAGCTCGCCAACCATGACTTAAACATCCTGGTCAACATGGGCGACGGCGACTGCTACGGCGAAGGCGGCAACCACTTGCTCGCCGCCATCCGCCGCAATATCGATATTACGCTTCTGGTACACAACAACATGGTCTATGGGCTTACCAAGGGCCAGGCGTCGCCGACCTCGGCCCACGGGTTTGTTACCAAGGCCCAGCCGCAAGGAGTGGCGGGTGAGGCCTTGAATCCGCTGGCTTTGGCAATATCTCAGGGGGCGGGATTTGTGGCCCGGGGCTATAACGGCAAAATGGAGCATTTGAGCCGCTTGATCCGGGAGGGGATGCGCCACAAGGGGCTCAGTCTGATTGACATCCTTCAGGTCTGCGTGTCATTTAATCATGTGAATACGGCTGGTTTCTACAATGAGCGCGTCTATGAACTGGATGAATCCGAGTATCCCGTGGATGACTGGCACCGCGCCATGGATACCGCCCGGATCTGGGGCGATCGGATTCCCATAGGCATCTTTTATAAAAAAGAAACCGAGTCCTATACGGACCGACTGGCGGGGTTGAAGGACGGCCCGCTGGTTAACCGCCAATTCGATCCGGCGCGGGTAGCGGCGTTGATTTCGGATTCGTAATCTATCAAGTGGGACTTTGGTTATTGGTCTTTGCCGCAGGGGATTGATGCAGAAAATAAAAGCCCTGTGTCTCCGCCGACGGGATATGCCGGCAGATAACACAGGGCTTTAATATTTTTCAGTAAATGATGCCGCTGTGTTTCTATCAGTAGTTTCGTCTTCGGAAATGGCGTTTTGGTTTCTTTTTGCCGCCCGGGTTTGCGGGGTTCACCTTGATGGTAAACCCGTCGATGCGGGTGCCATTCAGCGCCTTAATGGCCTGATCAGCTTCCGAGTTGCTTGGCATCTCCAGAAAACCGAAACCCTTCGATCGTCCGCTAAACCTGTCCTTGATGATTTTAACGTTTTCTACCTCGCCAAATTCATCAAACAAGGCCTTCAGGGCTTCTTCCGTGGTGCCATAGGATAAGTTGCCGATATAAATATTCATACAAAAACTCCTTGCCTTTTTGAAGGCTGATCCAAATCGTGCGATAGGCAAATGGGCACAGCCATTTGTAAAAATTTTAAGATTTGATGCGTGTTGAGCAGTACCGGAAATAAAACCGGATAAGGAAAAGGGCATCCACCCGCATCCGATGACATGCCCCTTTTTTAACAGGAAATACAGTTTAGCTTACAGTAACATTGACCGCGGCCGGGCCTTTTTTCCCCTGCTCGATATCAAACGTTACCTTATCGCCTTCGTTAAGGCTTTTGAAGCCGCTTGCGTTGATGGCTGAATGGTGAACAAAAACGTCCGGACCATCTTCCTGTTCGATGAAGCCGAACCCTTTTTGATCGTTGAACCACTTAACTGTTCCGTTGGCCATGAGATACATCCTCCTTTCAGTGTGATGCTCAAAATTTTTATCTGGAGGATGCCCTGTATGGAGAAGTGAAATGTCCCTTCAGAAAAAAACCGCCCCGCCGCTTTCAGGCGAGGCCTTGTTGAGTTATAGAAACTATAGCAGTTTTTGGTTTGAAAGCAAGTTAATTATTTATTTTTTCATTTTTTGATCCTTATATTATATAATTCTTGGTTCTTTCCTTCATGGAGATCGGCACCCCCAGCCACTTGGGCAGGTTGTCGCTGGGCATCTTGGGATTGTAGACCTTGAAAAAATTCAGGCTCTGATCCGCCTCGTCCAAAAGTTGAATGGTGAGGGCATCGAACGAGCGAACCTCCAGCAGGATGTCCACCACGGATTCCATCAGGTCATCGAGTTTAAGATTGGAATTGACGATTTGGGCCACCTGGTTGATATGTGCTTTTTCCTGGGTGGCATCCTCCAGCAATCGGTTTTTTTGCTTTAATTCCTTACGAGTACTGGCAATCATCCGAGTTTGGCGGTAGGAATTGAACCCCACAATGACAACAAATACCACCAGGCTGGTGCCAAAAATGATTGTGGTGAGGGGGGTGGATGATGGGATAAAAGTAAACCCGACAAAAAGCCCACAGAGCAGGGCGCCGGCAGCAGTAGCCAAAAATCCTTGGATGAACAGTCGGATGCCGCCGGTAGACATGTTGTCCAGGCTTGCCACAATAACAAATGCCATGACCGGTATGATCCGGAAGGAGATGACTGGAAACAACAGTCCGGACAAGAATGAATCCAATACAAGGTTTCGGTATTCCGACCGCTTGCCGTTCTGGCTGGCCTTGGTATGGTAATAAGCGACGTGCGGCCAAATAAGGCCTAAGAAAATAAGTACTGTCCATAGGATTGGATTTTTGGACTCATAAAGAATGGAAATCAGCCCGGTCATGTAAAGCAGACAGCCGATGATCCGTGGCAGATAGTTAAACCGGGCAAGGGGATGGGTCTTTTTACGATGCAGCGCTTTCAACGCATGAATCACATTGATATCCTTTTTTGGATGATTGATGAAGGGTCAATGTCTGCGACAGATAAAAAATACTTTTTTATATTATGATATAAACGGAGTTAAAACAAGTAGTTTCTGAAGGCCTCGCCATAAGGATTCAATTTTTGCATTGCGTTTTGCCCTCGGGATTTTTTGTGCGTTTGTGTATACCTTTGTAAGGTTGCCAAGCGGTCGGGCTTGAATTTTTTTGGTTTGCCATCGGAGGAAGAACGTAATATTTATATAAAGCACGGGTAATAAATTGAATATTAAACGTATACTTTTTGAAGGCCGGAATGATAATTATTGATTTTGAGGCATCCAGCCTGCGAAAAACCTCGTACCCCATTGAAGTGGCCTGGGGCGACAGCCCGGAAACTATCAAATCGTTTCTGTTGAATCCGGATTACATGAACGGGTGGACGGACTGGAATCCGGAGAGTTATGAATTCCATGGGATCACACGGGATGAACTGCGACGCAGCGGGATTGACCCCCGTCAGGTCGCCGGTCAAATGGTAAGGGAGTTGGCCGGGCAGGAGGTTTACTCCGATGAGCCAAGATATGACAATCGATGGAAAACCCGCCTGCTGACGGATTCCGGCTATGACCCGTGCGCTATTCAGATCAAGGATTTAAATCTGTATTTAAAGCACCTCATCAACGCCGATCCGCACTGTAAAACGCTTAATGACTTTATCTGCTCGTTTGAATGCTGCGAAGCCCGTCAACATCGCGCCGGCACGGACGTTTTATGGCTATTTAGGTTTATCGAATATATCGAGCAGCATTTGTGCAACCCTTGAAACCATGGGATTTTTATTTTAGTTTTATCTATTGGACGGTTTTATTTATAATGGATAATCATCCATTTCCTCATACTATAGTTGTAGGCGTATTATAATTTTTCCGTGGCAGCCTTAAATCTTCCCGCTGCGTCCATCATCACAATAATCATCGTCATCTTCCAGTCGATAGTGTTCATGGAACTCAGGGGCTTTCGTGCAGACCTCGGCGTCGCCCGCTGTTCTTTTCTGGGCGCTCAGATCGGGGTTAACCGTACCGCCGGACAGTATCTGCAGGGCGGAATCGTAATCCGGCTCTTCCCCGATTTCTGACACCAGTTCCGTGTATATCACTTTGCCGTCCTCATCAATCACCATCATTGCTCTGGCCAAAAGCCCCGCCATGGGACCGTCTAACACCCGAAGACCGTAATCGCGGCCAAAATCCAAGTTCCTGAGTTCAGAGACGGAAATTACATTTTCCAGGCCTTCATCCGCATTAAAGCGCGCGTGCGAGAACGGCAGGTCGCGGGAAATGCATAACGCCTCGGCATTTTCAAATTTGGCGATCTCCTTGTCCAGTCGACGGACCGACTCCGCACAGACCGATGTGTCTATGCTGATAAAAATATTGAGTACCAGCTTTTTGCCTTTGAAATCCTTGAGGGAAACATCAGTCAAATCCGTTTTGGTCAGCAAAAAATCAGGCGCCCTTTCGCCAATTTCCGGCAGTTCGCCGGAGGTATGAGTCAAATTTCCTTTAAAAGTTATTTGTGCCATATTTTCCTCCTTATTATTTTGGTTAAAAGTTTATCCGAGTAAATTATCCAGAGCCATCATAATCACAAAACCGATCAGCACCCCGTAGGTTGCCTGTCTGGACTTTCCAAGGGCATGAGTTTCCGGGATAATTTCGTCGCTGATAACAAAAAGCATAACCCCCGCAGAAGCGCCAAGCAGTGTGTTTAATACATTCCGAGACAAACTCCGAAGTGCCAGGACAGGCAGTGCGCCAAGGCCCGTTCCCAAACCCGCCAGCAAACTTGCAACAACTCCGTATGCGAATAAAGACATGCTCATCTCTTTCTGCAGCCCTTTGATGCTCAGAATCGCTTCTGAATAATTAATATAAGAGCTTTTATTGACATAGACAAATCGGTGTATAAGTGGTTTCCTTTTGTTTTTTCAAACGCATCAATACCGTTACCGAGTATTAGATTTAGCGCCTTTTTGCCTCAGGAGGATATGCATTGGACCCGACGTCTCATATTCTATTGGGCGATAGGCAAGATAGTTATACTGATGCCCTCTTCATTAAGAACATTAAGCACATGCAGGTCCGATGATAGAGAAGGAAGATGATAAGATTTTTACGGTACCGGCTTAAGGACTGGATAGCACCTGATTTAGCTCTTTTAAGGCATTTTCTACGGATGTCACCTTGATGGTGGTCATGCCCATCTGCCGGGCCGGTTTCAGGTTCCGGCCGACATCATCGAGGAAAACGGCTTCCTCGGCGCGCACGCCGAGTTCACGCAACACCATCTCATAGATTTTCGGGTCCGGCTTGGCCACGCCGGCCCGGCTCGACTCGATGAATACGTCGAATTCGGCCTTCAATACGTCCATACCGGTGGAGGTCCCGCCATCGTCAAGCAGCCAGTTGTTGGTCAGGGCGGCGACCAAATAACCCATTTTACGAAGCCGCCGAATTTCACGGATCATGTTCGGCCGCAGGTTGGCAAAGTCGTTTACCGCAGACATGAGTTCCTGGCTTGAAATATCGGCGCCCGCGTTTCTGAGCTCCTCATCAAATGCGGCAAAAAATTCATCCAGGGTAAGCTCCCCCCGTTCCAGGCGGGCCCACGCGCCTTGTTGCCCGCTGTTTACGACAAGCCGGTTTAAAAAATTTTTCGAAAGTCCGTGTTTTTTTTCAAATGCGGCGAAAATTTCCATCGGCGAGTCCAAAACCACCCCGCCCAGATCAAAAATAACGGCTTTAATCGACATATGCGGCTAATCCTCGGATAAATGCGGATTGTCAACTTTTGTTTCGTGAATTATTTTGCTATTCATATCGGATTCAATGGATATTTGCAACCGACGCTGATCAGCAGGTTTTTAGCAATTAAATGAGCTTCCGGATTTATTTTTTGCAGCTTTTTTTGATGGTAATAAGTTGAAATCGGATTTTTACGAGATCATTTGAATTAAGGATATAAACCCATGACATATATTCGAAAAAAAACCATTGAAGGCTTGAAAGTGGGTGATGGGTTTTCAATTTCGCGGACGTTCACGGAAGATGATGTGAACCGGTTTGCGGAGATTACAAGGGACTACAATCCGGTTCATTTTGACGATCGGTTTACCAGGGTCAAGGGGTATAATGGCCGTGTCTGCCATGGACTGCTTGTAGCGAGCATGATTTCTGAAATCGGCGGGCAAATCGGGTGGCTGGCATCAGAAATGCAGTTTACTTACAAAAAACCAGTGTATTTTGGCGATACCATTATTTGCGACTTTAAGATTACGGATATTGATGAAAAAGGGCGGGCTGTCGCTAAGGCGGAATACAGGAATCAAAATGGTTTTGTGGTGATCGAAGGTATCCTGAAAGGCATTTTGCCGGATGAAAAAGCAAGGGAAATAATGCGCATGGCCTAAATCAGGCTGAACGGCTCAGACGTTGCCGTCTTTGTTGGGCCGGCAGCAGGGATTTGCGGATCCGGATTGATTTCGGTGTGATTTCGACCAGCTCGTCATCGCGAATAAAATTGATGGCCCGTTCAATGGTTATCGGTTTGATGGGAGAGAGAACAATCGCATCATCTTTTCCGGAAGCCCGCACATTGCTCAATTTTTTTTCTTTGCACGGGTTAACGTTGACATCGACCTCCCGATTGTGCTCGCCAATAACCATTCCTTCATAGCACCGCGTCCCTGGTGATATAAAAAGTTGTCCGCGGGCTTCGAGATTAAAGAGGGCAAAAGGAACCGCATTGCCCTGTCTGTCCGCAACGAGAGAGCCCGTGAATCGGCTGAGGAAATCTCCCCGGTATTGATCATATCCGGCAAAATTTGAATTAAGGATACCGGTTCCCTTGGTATCGGTGAGAAACTCGTCGCGATAGCCGATCAGGGCTCTTGAGGGAACGGAGAATTCCATCCGAACGCGGCCGGAGCCGTTATTAACTAGATTAACCATCTTGCCTTTTCGCAGGGATAGCTTTTCTGTCACAATTCCCAGAAAATTTTCCTCGCAATCCACGAAAAGATTTTCCATAGGTTCCAGTTGCTGCCCGTTTTCATATTTATAAATGACTTTGGGGCGGCCCACGCAGAATTCAAAATTCTCGCGTCGCATGGTTTCAATAAGAATGGCGAACTGAAACTCCCCCCGGCCCTTGACAATAAAGCGGTCCCTGGCTTCCGTGAATTCAAGCTGGATCGCTACATTCTTCAATGTTTCCTTGATAAGGCGCTCCTTTATCTTGGCAGCTTGAACATATTTTCCCTCCTTGCCGCTGAAAGGGGAGTCGCTTATGGTGAACTCCATAGAGATCGTCGGTTCATCTACATTGATGCGGGGTAGCACTTTCGGTGAATCATGGGTGCAAATCGTGTCCCCGATTTTCACTTCTTCAATGCCGGAAAGAATTATGATATCGCCGGGTTCAGCCGACTGTACCGGGCGCAGGGAGGAGCCCTGGTAGGTCTGCAGCTTGGATACCTTGAGGGGAATATGGCGCTTTTCTTTGTTGATGCAGATTAGGCTGTCCCTTGATTTCACACGACCGTTTGTCACTTTGCCGATAGCAAGGCGGCCCAGGTATTCTGAATAGCCGATATCCGACACACGCATCTGGAAGGGTTCCTTCGGCTGATACTCGGGGGCTGGAATTTCTTCAATGAGCGCGTCAAAAAGGATACGGAGGTTGTCCGTTACCTCGTTCAGCCTTTTCTTTACAATGCCTTCACGGCCGATCGCATAAAAGTAGGGGAAATCGAGCTGTTCGTCGGTCGCCCCCAGATCGATAAACATATCATATATTTCATCCAGCACTTCATCCGGGCGGGCATCTTTTCTGTCGATCTTATTAATCAGCACAATAATTTTAAGGCCGGCTTCCAATGCTTTTTTAAGTACAAACCGGGTTTGCGGCAATGGACCTTCCCCGCTATCCACGAGGAGCAAAGCCCCGTCGACCATTGAAAGGGCGCGCTCCACCTCTCCGCCGAAGTCGGCATGCCCTGGGGTATCGATAATATTTATGGTGACATGATTCCAGGCGACAGAACAGTTTTTAGCTGCAATGGTGATGCCTCTTTCCCGCTCAAGATCCATATTGTCCATTATTCTGTCTTCAACTTCCTGGCCGGTCCGGAAAAGGCCGCTCTGCCGGAACATGGCATCCACTAATGTTGTTTTGCCGTGATCTACATGGGCGATGATCGCGATGTTTCTTAAGCTAAGATTTTTCATTTTTTGGTGCAATCTATAATTTCTTCAAAATTGTATTTTGGCAACGGGCTGTCTTAAAAAATCGAACCCGTAATATAGCCGTCCCAGAGATAAATACAAGTCTTTTTTGATGGCGTCGCGAAACCTCCTTTTGTTTATCTGGATAAAAACTACATTAAAATGCCCGGAGTATCTTTACAAGCCTTTCGGCAACAGTAAGCTTAGGCGTTCGCAAACGGGTCATACAGATTCACGGCCATTTTCAAGACATCGCCGGGGAGGCCTGTGAAAAGGCGGACTTGGGGGTATCCCCCTTCCTTCCATCCTCAACTGGCTCAATTTTTGACGACCATTTTTGGCTCAATTTAATACGACCATCTACACAAAGGCAAAAATAACTAAAGATAAGGAATGTCAGGGCGAACATCAAGACATCAAGATATTGTATGTCCGATTTTTGGAGGATAGCTGGCGGTCTCTTTTTACTGTACGTAACGTTTTGATGATTTTTTAAAATTGGTTTAAAAGTCATTATCTGCCTGTTTTTTCGAAAAAACAACCAAAAGGAGGTAGTGATGACTTTACCACAATCATTTTTTCAAAACCAATCTTCCCAATCACGGCTAAAATCCCATCCGCTTCATGACCTGGACGAGCGTTTTTCGAAACAAACTAGCTCACAAGCCCATGATACCGATTCTTTTGCTCCTCTATACAACGACGAAAAGCTGATTCATTCCTATATTCATCGGTGTTTGGAAATTATTTCACACAACGAACTCATTGACACGCCTCATACAGAGCAATACTTAAACCACAAACGTCGCCGCTTCTGCCGGCCCAACACAATTAAAAATAACTATCTCAACATTCTTGTGTTCTATCGGTATTTGAAAACAATCGGGTGCGGTTGCCTTGAATCCATCACTAGAAATGATATCAGCGCCTTTATTGAATACCAACAGGATCGCGGTCTTCAACCAAATACAATTGATAAGCGCCTCAGAGCG
>JAGYOX010000034.1 GCA_018399235.1 Desulfobacterales bacterium
ACTTTCTGCAAAAATGCCGCGATAGCGGAATAAACCGCTTTTTACGAAGCCATCAATATGGAATATACGCCCTTTGCCAGGCTGGTATTTTTTTTGGGGCTTTTTTAGCTTGGCTTGTTCGCCCTACAAGGTTTTTTTTGCTTGCAAGCCTGAACACTGAAATCTTGCACCTTATACCTTGTACCCTAAACCTTATACCTTATACCTTATACCGTGAAGTCACTTACACGCTCGTCAAACAAATCCTATTGACAAACGCTGCGTTGTTATGGATTTTGGTCATCGGAATTAAGCGTTCCTTTCTGCAAAAATGCCGGGCCAGCGGAACGGTTCTCGTTCTCGTTCTCGAAAAATAAAAGCCGATTACGAGAACGAGTACGAGTACGAGTACGAATCAAACAAAGGATATATACCAATGAAGGACAATAAGGGCGTCTATTATTATCCATTCCCCGATAATAAGCGGGTGCGGATGTATGTTAAAAAGGAAAACGGCACCATATTTTTTCGCCTCTGGAACGCGGATGACCCAAATCTATGGGAGGAGCATGGCTGGGTGCCTCATGAGGCCGTTGAAGAGGCGATAAAGATGTACGAAGGCAAGCAGTTTAAACCGGCCCAAGCCTATGATCTTACCATTGCAAAGGCCGTGTTAAAAGAAAATGAAGAATAGTTCAGCTTCTTGAATACTTGGCACGGAGCTTGGGCTTCTCAATCTTGCCCGTGGGATTCCTTGGCACATCGTCGAAAAAGAACCGTCTCGGCCGTTTATATTTGGGAAGCGCTTCACAAAACCGGCGAATTTCCTCCTCCCCAAGCGTTCTCCCCGGTTTGGCGGCAATGACAGCCGCAACGATTTCTCCCAAACGGGCATCGGGCACACCAATAACCCCGGCATCCAAAATATCATCATGGGTCATTAAAAAATTTTCAACCTCGACCGGAAAAATGTTTTCCCCGCCTGTAATGATTACATCCTTTTTCCGATCGATCAGCCAGATAAAACCCGCCTCATCCTTTCGGGCGACATCCCCGGTATGCAGCCAGCCATCCTTTAATACGGCGTTGGTGGCATCAGGATTTTGATAATAGCCGACCATTACGCCGGGTCCCTTCACCAGCAATTCTCCAGGCTTTCCGTTTGAGACATGGCTTCCGTTTTCATCAACAATCCGGCATTCCCAGTCAAAGCCGGGGATGCCGATCGATCCGATTTTATGGAAATTGTCCACTCCCAGATGAACACAGCCCGGCCCTGTGGCCTCGGTCAGCCCATAGTTGGTATCATATTCATGGTTCGGGAAATAGGCTTTCCATTTCTGAACCAGGCTGGGCGGAACCGGCTGGGCGCCGATATGCATCAAGCGCCACTGATCCAGATGATAGTTTCGAAGATCAAGGGTGCAGTTTTCGATGGCGACAAGGATGTCATGTGCCCAGGGTACCAGCAGCCAGACGATGGTGACGCCCTCTTCTGAGACCGCCTCAAGGATCACCTCCGGACTGACGCCTTTTAAAATAACGGCCCTGGCGCCCACGATCAGATTGCCGAACCAGTGCATTTTGGCGCCGGTATGATAGAGTGGAGGAATACAAAGAAAATTATCCGAATGGGTTTGATTATGATGACGGTTCTCCACGTAACAAGCAAACTCCAGATGCCGATGCGTCAGGTATACACCCTTGGGCTTGCCGGTGGTGCCTGAGGTAAAATAAAGCCCGGCGCCATCATAGAGGCTGATGTCAATATCCGGCGCATCTACGCCCGCTTGCTTGAGAAAGTCCTTATATAAATCAGCATAACAGGGGGTTTTGGATGGCGGCCCGACAAATATATAGGTATCCACCCATTGATCGATGCCGGTTTTTGATTCATCAATCCGATCAATAAATTCTTCGCCGAATATCAAGGCCCGGGCCTCGGAGAGCCGTATACACCGGGTGATATCTGCCGCCTGAAAACGGAAATTAAGCGGGACGGCAACAGCCCCGGCCCTTAAAATACCAAAATAAATCGGCAGCCATTCAATACAGTTCATCATCAACTGAACCACCCGGTCGCCTTTTTGCACCCCCTGGCGCCGCAAGGCATTGGCCGTCTGATTGGACAGGTCATAAAATTCCCGCCAGGTCATTTCAGTACGTTTTCTGGCCGCTGGTTCACGTTCGATAAGGGCAATTTCGTCCCCATACACCCGTGCGTTACGCGCCAGTATCTCAGTGATCACCATATATTCAACCCAGATTTAAAGGATTTGTTTTTTTGATGGATTCATCATATGAGATTGTAATTGCCCATTGCCTTTATCAAACCACCCTGAAAAGTCAACCATCCAGTTATACCCGCTTCTACAAAAAAACCCCGGTTCACTGACCAGCGAACCGGGGTCTATATACATTCGGACTCATCAAAAGTCCGGATTTGGGAAATTATTTATTATCGTCTTTTACTTCTTCATAATCGGCGTCAACCACATCTTCATCTTCAGATCCGCCGCTCTGCTGGGATTGAGATGCACCACCGGCTTCGGCGCCTGCCTGCTGCTCACTATTCTGTGAAGCCTGCTGATACATGGTTTCCGCCAGTTTATGCGAAGCCTGCGTCAGTTCTTCAGAGATACTCTTGATTTTTTCCACATCATCGCCTTCCATCTCTTTTTTGAGGCGCCCGACGATCTCTTCAATCTGTGATTGAGTCCCTGAATCGACCTTATCGCCCAGTTCCTTAAGCGATTTTTCCGTAGAATAAATCAGTGAATCCGCATTGTTTCTGGCTTCCACCAAATCCCTCTGCTTTTTGTCCTCTTCAGCATGCATTTCAGCATCCTTGACCAGATTGTCGATTTCCTCTTGAGACAGGCCGCTGGAGGCAGTGATCCGGATCGACTGCTCCTTTCCGGTTGCCTTATCCTTTGCCGAGACATGAACAATGCCGTTGGCATCGATATCAAAGGTTACCTCAATCTGAGGGACGCCTCGCGGCGCCGGGGGAATATCCGTCAGCTCAAATCGACCCAGCGTCTTATTGTGTGCCGCCATCTCGCGTTCCCCCTGCAGGACGTGAATGGTCACAGCCTGCTGGTTATCCTGGGCTGTTGAAAAGATCTGGCTCTTCCGGGTCGGAATGGTGGTATTCTTCTCGATTAATTTGGTCATGACCCCGCCCAGTGTCTCAATGCCCAGAGAAAGCGGAGTCACATCAAGAAGCAGCACATCTTTGACATCACCCTTAAGCACACCGCCCTGGATCGCTGCGCCAATGGCCACCACCTCATCCGGATTGACCCCTTTGTGGGGCTCCTTACCGAAAATACTCTTTACGCGCTCCTGTACGGCGGGCATCCGGGTCATACCACCAACAAGAATAACCTCATCGATATCAGCGGGTTTCATGCCGGCATCATTTAGTGCGGTTTTGCATGGTCCTTCCAGATTATTCAGCAAATCTTCCACCAGCGCCTCGAGTTTGGCGCGGGTAATCCTGATATTCATATGCTTGGGCCCATTGGCGTCAGCTGTAATAAAGGGCAGGTTTACATCCGTCTGCAACGCCGTGGAAAGTTCCATTTTGGCTTTTTCCGCTCCCTCTTTCAAGCGCTGCAACGCCATTTTGTCGTTCCGGACGTCAATGCCGCTCTCCTTTTTGAACTCATCGGCCAAATAATCAATCAATCGCAGATCAAAATCATCGCCCCCAAGATGCGTGTCTCCGTTGGTTGCCTTAACTTCAAACACCCCGTCGCCGATTTCCAGAATTGATATGTCGAATGTGCCGCCGCCAAGATCAAATACAGCGATTTTTTCATCGGATTTTTTATCCAGACCATAGGCAAGAGATGCGGCCGTTGGTTCATTGATAATCCGCAAAACATTCAACCCCGCGATTTTACCGGCATCTTTGGTCGACTGACGCTGGCTGTCATCAAAATACGCCGGCACCGTAATCACCGCATCCGTTACCGTTTCACCGAGGTATTGCTCGGCGGTGTCCTTAATATCAGCAAGAATAAAGGATGATATTTCGGCCGGACTGTGCTGTTTGTTCCGAAGACTAATCCGGATATCCCCATTGCTGGCTTTTTCAATTTTATAGGGAATATTTTTAAGATCCCTCTGAACCTCCGGCGAATCAAACTTGCGGCCTATCAAGCGCTTTACACCAAACACGGTGTTTTCCGGATTGGTAATGGCCTGGCGTTTGGCCACCTGACCGACCATCCGCTCACCGTCTTCTGAAATCGCCACAACCGACGGCGTTGTTCGATTGCCTTCGGGGTTTGTGATAACGTTGGTTTCTTTTTGTTCTCGTATTGCTACACATGAATTGGTAGTGCCGAGATCAATCCCAATTACCGTCCCCATTTGACTCCCTCCTTATATGTTTTTATATAGTATGCTCAAATTTATTAGGTTAATTTTTCGCTTTCGGTTTGGACACAACCACCATGGCCGGCCGCAACAGGCGGTCATGAAGCATATACCCTTTTTGAAGTTCATTAGTAACCGTATTTTCAGGATACTCATCCGTTTCTTCCTGCATCATGGCCTCATGATAAACCGGATCAAAAGGCTTTCCCTTTGCTTCAATCGGCGTAACATTGAATTTTTTTAGAACTTTTAATATTTCATTAAGGGTCAGTTCAACACCTTCAATCACACAAGCTTCACTGGTTACGCCTTTATCCTGATCCGTTGAGCAGATTGCCCGTTCCAGGTTATCCACAATCGTTAAAAGATCCTTTAAAAGAGACTCATTGGCATATTTCTTAAATTCATCCGCCTGGCGATCCATCCGTTTCTTGTAATTTTCGAATTCTGCAGATACCCTCAATAACCGATCGTGTTCGTCAGCAGCATCTTGACGAGCCTGCTCCAGCTCGGATTTTAATTGTTCAATCGTATCCTCTGCGGCTAAATGGTCCTTAGCTTCCAATTCATCATTATAGATTGCCTCCTCCGCCCGCATATTTTCATCCATCCCGTTCTTTTTATCATTGGCTTCATTTGAATTGGCTTCCGCCATATTCCTGTCCAACGTATCAGTTTTTTTTGATTCTGAATTTTCGGCCAATTGCATCACCCCGATTCAATAAATTAAACAAAAACTTTATCCTTTTAAATTATAACCTTATGAGTATATTAGAAAATATTAAGCGTATATCTAATTTCGTGAAAAAGATAAGACGCGATAGGGGAATGTCAAGGGACGCTATAGAGAAAAAGGCAGCTGAATTGACTACGGGATAGGGCAGATCCAATCATTGATGGTTAAAACCTGGCTGTGAACCCTGCGTCGAGCTTTAGTGAATTAAAGAGGGTAACTTGACCGGGATCGATCCGCGACACAGACTGAGTCGCTTATCGCTGCTTCCTTCCGGACCTGACGAGGTTCACAACCGCCTGTTGCGCGGCGGCCGATCAGAACCCCCTAAAATATCACATATAGCCCTTGGCAGAGAATTCGGCCCCGCATAAAGCGGATTTCGGGAAAAGGGTACCGCTAGCCCCCCGCTTATCACAACCAGGAAAATACATTATAAGAATTGATCCTTTTCTTTTCAAGAGGGAATTTAACCTGATCCTGTTGCCATTCATGGATTTGCTGTATATATTATTTATTATTGTTTTGGAATTAAAGCCTTTTGGAAATATAAGTACGAATCATATGGAGCAAAATCTTTTATCGACAAACCGGCTGCTCAAAAAAACGGTTCAAACAATTCATGAATACCAAATGATACCCCCCCATACAGCAATTCTTGCAGGTATCTCCGGGGGGCCGGATTCCATTTGTCTGTTGCATGTATTGATGACCTTGTCGCAGCGGTTTCGTTGTCGTATCGGGATTGCGCATTTAAACCATGGACTCCGCTCTACCGTGTCAGATCAGGATGCCGTATTTGTGCGATCGTTGGCGGAAAAACAGAACATCCCTTTTTTTTATAAAAGAACGGATATCCAAAAAAAAACAAAAACTTCAAAAAAGTCCATCGAAGAAACCGGGCGTAACGAGCGCTACACGTTTTTCAGTAAAGTTGCCGCCTCGCACGGATTTGACAAAATAGCGCTCGGCCATCACAGGGACGATAATGCAGAATTGGTTTTAATGAATCTTTTAAGGGGGAGCGGTCCCTTGGGGTTAAGCGGTATCCCGCCAATCCGGAATAACATAATCCGCCCGCTAATAGGCGTCTCCCGCTCTGAAATTATGAGCTACCTGACGGAAAACGACCTGAAATATCTCACGGATTATTCAAACGCGGACACTGCTTTCTTGAGAAACAAAATTCGACATGAACTTTTACCGCTGCTAAAAGAACAATACAACCCGAATATCGGCGAAACATTAAATCGCCTGTCCGACATTTTCCGGCGCGAAGAAGACTGGCTGAATATCCTGGTCGGCGAGACTTTGGATCAAATCACCAAGTCCAGGGGGAAAAATGAACTGGTGCTCTTCGTCTCCGGTCTCCAAAAACTCCATACAGCCCACTTAAGCCGGATTCTTCGGGCCGGGGTCAAACAAATCAAGGGCAACCTCAGGCGTATCCGGCTGTCGCAGATCGATGCCGCCATTGAGATGATATATAGTAACCAACCACACAGCGGGGTCGATTTGCCGGATCGGATACGGCTTGAAAAAATAAATGATAGTTTAATTATACGACAGGAATCCAAAAGTCTGAGATCAATAAAACCGCTCCAAAACCCGCCGGTTTATCATTATACAATACACTTGGAGGATCTGCCGGTAGAGCTCTGGATGCCGGAAATCCGAAAAACCCTGTTTATTTCTAGAGTCAACGGAAACAGTTTGCCTGATTTGCCACAGACGGCCCAAACAGTTGATTTTTTAGATTTTGATCGGATTCGGTTTCCGCTGATTGTCAGAAACCCGGAAGCCGGGGATCGATTCATACCCTTTGGGATGAAAAACTCCCAGAAAATAAAGGATTATTTCATCAATAACAAGGTGCCTAAACAAGACCGATCCTTTTACCCGGTGGTTGTGAGCCGTCATCAGATCATCTGGTTGGCGGGACAACGAATCGCAGATGCGGCGAAGGTAACCCCATCATCACAAAGATTTATAAAAGCCGAGCTAAAAACCGGCGAAAATGAAGCTATCAACGATATAAAACAGAACACTTGGTAGATAGGAGGTAGAAACTTATAAGGAACTTAACGGTTTAAGGTATAAGGTTTAGGGTTTAGGGTTTAGGGTATAAGGTTAAAAAATCAAAACCTTAGCCATGTAGGGCGGATAAAAAAAGCGCATTCGTCAATTCCTGATCGGTTTATCGAAATTTGTACAATCAATGTAATGGAAGGCTTTAGCCTTCCATTGGACGCGGCTTGTCACATCGGCCGCTTCTGCGAATGACGGGCTAAAGCCCGTCTCTACATCGAATTTACCATAAAAGTTACTTATAGGCTCGGTCCCGGGCCTCGGCCCGGGGGGGTAATTCCAAGGAAGTCAAAGGTTTTCGCGAAAAAACGTTCCCGACCGCACAGGGCTTCCTTTCTGCAAAAATGCCGCGGCGGCGGAATAAACCGCTTTTTACGAAGCCATCAAAATTCGCTATTGCGAAAAATTATATTTATTAATTATAATATATTGATTTCTTGCAAATCAATTTTCTGGAGGTAAAGACGATTGAACAACATTAACAAAAACTTGGCGCTCTGGATTGTCATCGTGCTGATGATGATCCTGCTTTACAATATATTCAGCCAACAGCATACCGGCCAGGCGGAAATGAATTATACCGAGTTCCTTTCCATGGTCGATAACGGAGAGATCAAACAGGCTGTCATACAGGGACAAAAATTGACGGTTACCGATGACAAGGGAAGTCAGTTTCATGTTTATGCCCCACGGGATAATGATCTGATCAGTATCTTGAGGAATAAAGGCGTTTCAATAAAAGCCAAGCCTGAACAGGAAACCCCCTGGTTTATATCGGTACTGGTGTCATGGCTCCCCATGATCCTGTTAATCGCCATATGGATTTTCTTTATGCGTCAGATGCAGGGCGGCGGCGGAAAAGCCCTGTCTTTTGGTAAAAGCAGCGCCCGAATGCTCTCTGACCAGGCGGAAAAAATCACCTTCAATGATGTAGCCGGTGTGGATGAAGCCAAGGACGAAGTCGCCGAGTTGGTCGAATTTTTAAAAGATCCGAAAAAATACACAAAACTGGGCGGACGGATACCGAAAGGCGTCTTAATGGTAGGCGGCCCCGGTACCGGTAAGACCCTGCTGGCCCGCGCTATCGCGGGTGAAGCCGGCGTTCCTTTTTTTAGCATAAGCGGCTCCGACTTCGTGGAAATGTTTGTGGGTGTCGGCGCATCCCGGGTTCGGGATTTGTTTGTTCAAGGCAAAAAAAATGCCCCCTGTATTATTTTCATAGATGAGATCGATGCGGTCGGCCGCCACAGAGGGGCAGGTCTGGGCGGCGGACATGATGAACGAGAGCAAACGCTTAACCAGCTGCTTGTTGAAATGGACGGCTTTGAATCCAATGAAGGGGTTATCCTCATTGCTTCAACAAACCGGCCGGACGTACTTGACCCTGCGCTTCTCCGGCCCGGACGGTTCGACCGGCAGGTAGTTGTTCCCATGCCGGATATCAAGGGCCGAACTGAAATCATCAAAGTCCACCTCAAACGGAGTCCGATTGATCCCGGGGTCAACCCGGAAATACTGGCCAAAGGCACTCCGGGGTTTTCCGGAGCGGATCTTGAAAACATGGTGAATGAGGCCGCATTAATCGCCGCCAAAAAGGATAAAGAACGCGTGACTATGGAGGATTTTGAGGACGCCAAAGACAAAATCTTCATGGGACTTGAACGAAAATCCAAAGTCATGCGGGAAGAAGACAAGAAAACCACGGCCTATCATGAAGGGGGGCATGCCCTGGTTGCCCGGTTTCTGCCGGAGACCGATTCCATCAACAAAATTACCATCATCCCCAGAGGCCGGGCCGCCGGCGTGACTTGGTTTCTGCCTGAGGAAAAGGATTTTAAATATAAGGACCAGCTGCTGAGTGAACTGTCTGTCGCCATGGGCGGACGGGTGGCCGAAGAGGTTGTATTCGGGCGCATCAGTACCGGTGCCGCCAATGATATCAAGCAGGCTACTGAGCTTGCCCATAATATGGTTCGTAACTGGGGGATGAGCGAGGCCCTGGGACCGTTATCCTATGGTCAGCAGGATGAACAGATATTCCTGGGACGCGAAATCGCCCAGCATCGGGACTACTCTGAAGAAACCGCCAATCTGATTGATTCCGAAATCAGCCGTATCGTTAAAGAAAGCTACCAGCGGGCAAAAGAAATACTAATAAAAAACCGGGACATCTTGGACAAACTGGCGGGCATGCTGCTTGAAAAAGAAACGGTGATGGGCAAAGAGCTCGATGAACTGATTTATTCCTTGCGTCCCGGATTTACGCTTCCCTCGGATTCGAAAGCGAAAGCGGACACCAAGAATGAAGCTGAGAACGTATCATCTGAAGTGGCGGACGCACAGTCTTGAACTTGGCATAAAAACCCGTATTATGGGTATATTAAACATTACGCCGGATTCTTTTTCCGATGGCGGCAAATTTTTTGCGCATGAAACCGCTCTTGCGCATGCTGAAAAAATGGCCGCCGCCGGGGCGGACATCATTGATATCGGCGGCGAATCCACTCGCCCCTTTTCCCAAGCGGTTTCGGTTGACGAAGAATGCCGCCGGGTGCTGCCGGTTATCGAACAACTGGTCGGACGAATATCAATCCCGATCTCGATTGATACGACCAAGGCGGCCGTCGCCAGAGCGGCCATATCAGCGGGAGCGTCAATAATAAATGATATCAGCGCCCTAAGATTTGACCCGGAGATAGGCAGGGTCGCGGCGGAAAAGGACGTTTTGGTGATTCTCATGCATATGAAGGGGATGCCGGCCAATATGCAGGTGGACCCCGTTTATGATGATTTAATGACTGAGGTTTCAGAGTTTCTGAAAGCGGCCATTAACCGGGCGGAATCCTATGGAATCGAAAAATCCAAGGTCATCATTGATCCCGGCATCGGATTCGGAAAAACCGTTGCACATAACCTGTGTCTGATTAACCGGTTGAATCAATTTCAAAAGTTGGAGGTTCCAATTCTTGTAGGGACTTCCAGAAAGGCGTTTATTCGCAAGACCCTTGCGACCCTGGAAACTGGAGAACCGGCCCCGGAAAATCCGTTGATTGAAACCGGAACACAGGCATCATTGACGGCGACTATCCTGAACGGCGCCCATCTGGTCAGGGTCCATGATGTCGCCAATACTGTGGCCGCCGCTAAAATTGCCGATGCCATAAAAACCGCCTGTTTATCCGATACGCGTCATTGAGTTTTTCATGCCCGATTTGCTTGTCAGTCATTTGATAAAGCCGTTTCTTATAGGTTTAATCCTCTTTCCACTGCTCCATCCGATGGGATTTGAGCAACGGAACGGGGGGGTTGTTTTTGCCGAGTCGCTAGAAAAAAACCCATCCGTTGATTCACATGAAACACCGCCCAAAAAAGAATCTGAAGAATCAATTATTACGGATATGAGTATAACAAATGGAACAACCAAACGGCTGGTGAAAGATAAAAAAATCCAGGCCAAAAACGCCCCGGACAATATTCGCATTTATCCCCCGACCATTGATATAATCGTACTGGGACCGCCTTTTGATTTGGCCCAAAACAAGGGCTTACAAAACGATATTTCTGCCTATATCAATACAGAAGGATTAACTCCGGGAATTTATGTCAGGCCAGCCAGAATTATACTTCCAGAAGAATACGTCATGGTTGACGCCAATCCTGAAATTTTTGTTATTGAAATCCAACCAAATGAAAATTCCAAATGATAAGAGGATCGACCGATGCTACTAGTAATAGATGTCGGCAACACCCATACGGTTATCGGCGTATTCGAGGGCCAAACCCTAATCCGGGACTGGAGAATTCATACCGAATCGGCCATGACAGCGGATGAGTTTCATCTCATCGTGTCGTTATTGGTCCGGGAAGCCGGAATTAAATCTGATTCGATTGAAAAAACGGTAATTTCCTGTGTAGTCCCCCCGCTCGTGAACATGCTTACGGCTTTTTGCCGAACCTATACCAACCAACGCCCCCTTTGGGTTTCTCCTCAAAATATAAAAATGCCCATACTGTATGGCAATCCGCATGAAGTAGGGGCGGATCGATTGGTCAATGCCGTGGCCGCCTACCAGAAATATGGAACAAGCCTCATCGTAATCGACTTCGGTACCGCGACCACCTTTGATGTGATCTCTGATCAGGGGGAATATATCGGCGGGGCCATATCGCCGGGTATCGGCATTGCGGCTGATGCACTTTTTAGCAAGGCATCCAAACTTCCGCGGGTGGAATTTCAACTACCGCCGCAGGTAATCGGAACGAATACCGCAGACAGCATGAAATCCGGAATTCTTTTCGGCTATGCCGAGTTGGTTGATGGAATGGTAAACCGGATTCAGAGCGAAATGCTGCCCGCCCGGCCTAAAGTCATTGCCACAGGGGGGATGGCTACGATCATGAAGGACATCTCCAAAACGATTGAGGCCGTAGAATCCGGATTAACACTTGAAGGACTGCGGATTATCGGTCAACAGTCAGAATAAAATACTTTTATACGCTCACACCATTCCCATTTGGGATTCTATATGCCGGATTTCTTTTTGGATCTCTTTTCTTTCCGCTTCGGACTGATAATCCCCTTTTGATAATCTTTGGCGCAATGAAAGAAGAATCATCTCCAGTCGGTAATCATTGCAGGTGTATCGGTAGTTCCCGGTCATCGGCGAGTATCTTAGATTTTTCCGTATTTTTTTAGGCTTTCTTTGTACACATCATAAAAAAGATCGCGCTCATTCATGCCGCGCGTCAGGATCTGGTCGAGGCTGCCCATGTCTTTGGGATTGATCGTAATATTAACACTTTTCAAAAAAGCGGTCATATAATCCATTGTGGGAAACCGGTCCGAGATCAAGGCGACGAAGATATCCCGGCGGACCTCCATTGGCATGCGTTCCAAATAAATTAGGATCCCGTTGGATTCCGGATCACTGTCGTCAAAGCCCTCATTGAGAAGCACCAGATCATACAGGTGGTATCTCATTTTCCGGAGCGCATCCCGAACCCCATTGGGCTCGGTAATATGATATTCCATAATATTTAAAATTTCTTTGATTTGCTTTGAGCGGTCCGGATCATTTTCGCATAACAGAGCGGTTTTTCCCTCTTCCTCAAGAAAGTCAAAAGGCCGCTCGCTGGTTTCATATGCCTCCTCCTCAACACCGTCTTTGTGTTCTTCATTTTGAGCGGCAAGGCCTGAGAAAACAGCTTCGTTCTCACTCTGTTCCTGTTCGGGCTCCTGTTCGGATTGTGACTTTTTTGGACGCAAATCAATCGTTATTTTTGCATTACATTTTGGACATCGTAGGGAAGAGACCTTCCCTACCGGAATTTTTTCATCCGGTACATTGATTTTGCTCTGACATTGATGACACTTTATTTCCATACGATTCACCCAAGTTTTTTATTTTATTCTTTTTTTGAGCCAAAATGCCAAACGTTTCTTGGTTAACCGCTGTGCTTTTTATTGTAGCCCATATCAATTTCAAGACTATCAATGTCGGAAGTAGTCTCACCCCTTGCACTTTTAACCATATCAATCCCCCGTCCGACAACGGAGCGTCTGGAGGCATAGTTCTCGGCAGTTTCCTCCGTAATCAGGCCTTTCTCAAAAAGCTTAATAATAAAATTATCAAATGTGGTCATCCCAAAGGCGGTACCAGCCTCCATGATATCATAAAATGTGCTGCCTTCCGATTCACCGTTTAAAATCGCATCCTTTACCCGCAGACTAGTTCCCATAGCTTCAAATGCCGCCACCCGGCCGCCGCCTACTTTAGGCAGGAGCCGCTGACAAACAACCCATTTGAGTGATCCGGCCAGCCGGGTACGGATCTGATTTTCTTCTTCTATTGAAAACATCCCCAAAATTCGGTTGACTGTTTGCGAGGCATCCGTGGTATGCAGGGTAGTCAAAACCAAATGGCCGGTCTCCGCCGCATTCAAACCGATCTCTACGGTTTCCCGGTCCCGCATTTCGCCGACCAGAATCACTTTGGGCGCCTGGCGGAGCGCCGCCCTCAGACCGGTTGAAAATGCATTAAAATCCTTGCCCATTTCCCGTTGATTGAATGTCGCCTTTTTATGGGAATGAACATACTCAATGGGGTCTTCCAGGGTAATTATATGCACGGATTTGTTTTTGTTGATTTCTTCCAAAATAGCGGCAAGCGATGTCGTTTTCCCTGTTCCGGTAGCGCCGGTAAAAAATATAATCCCGTTTCGTTCATCGGCCATCTTATAGAATGACTCCGGAAGCCCCATTTCCTTGATAGTGGGCACCTTTGTTTCAAGCTGCCTGAGTACGATCGAATAATCACCGGAACGGGAAAATACGTTAACCCGAAACCGTGCTTTTCCCGGCAGATGGTATGACAAATCACAGGATCCCTCTTTTATAAGCGTTTCAGTCAACCGCCGGTCACGGTTGACTAAATTCAAGGCGACCATTTCTGTCTGAAACGGGGTAAGAGATTTTAATGGAGGGTTCATGTCAACGCTCACCAGTTCCCCAAAGGTTTCAACCTGAAGCGGTTTTCCCACCGTAAAATTCAGGTCGGAAACACTCTGATGGGAATCAAGCATGGTCGTCAGCAAATGATCAACTTCTTGCTTTCTCATTGCCTTCTCCTTGGCAATTTTTGTTTAGGCCTCCGTAAAATCAGGCGGAGGCGCATTCAGCAGCGGTCGGAACCGCTGTTTTTCATTGGCTTTGAGATAACTGTCTTCAGCGCTGATATAGCCCTTATTGTAGAGATCCATGATGGCATCATCAAGTACCTGCATACCGTATTTTTTCCCGGTCTGCATGGAAGAGGCCAGTTGATGGGTTTTTTGTTCCCGAATCAAATTCCTCACCGCCGGCGTAGCGATCAAGATTTCCAAGGCCGGGATTCTGCCTTTTTGGTCAATCCGCTTAAAAAGAACCTGGGCGACAACCGCCCGAATGGAGTCTGAAAGATTGGAGCGAACCTGGGCCTGTTGGTTTTCCGGGAAAACCTCAACAATCCGGTCAACGGTTTTCATGGCGCTGGAGGTATGCAGCGTGGCAAAAACCAAATGACCGGTAGCAGCGGCTTCTATTGCGAGTGAAATGGTTTCCAGGTCCCGCATTTCACCCACAAGTATGATATCCGGATCTTCCCGTAATGCACCCCGAAGGGCAGCACTGAAAGATTTTGTATGAACACCGATTTCTCGTTGATTGATAATGCATCCCCGGCTTTCATGGACAAATTCGATCGGATCTTCAACGGTAATCACGTGATCCTTGCGAAGCCGGTTGGCCTCATCTATAATCGCCGCCAGCGTCGTTGATTTACCGCTTCCGGTCGGTCCGGTAACCACCACAAGGCCCCGGGGAAGCGTGGCAAGCTTGGCAACCACAGGAGGGAGACCGAGTTGTTCGCACCCCATGATATTATTGGGTATCTGCCGGAATACCGCCCCCACCCCATTGCGCTGCATGAAAAAATTGGCCCGGTATCTGGCAAGGCCCGGTATTTCATAGCCAAAATCCACATCACCGGTTTCTTCAAAAACCTTTATCTTGTCCTCTGGTGTAATCTCATAAAGCATGCCTCGAAGATCTTCGTTGTTCAGCTGCTTGTACTTGACCCGCTCGACTTCTCCCCGAATTCGCAGGGCTGGCTGCTGAGCGGCAATCAAATGAAGATCTGACGCTCCTTGATCATTCATCAGCTTAAAAAAGGCGTCAATTTTTGCCATGGCAACTCCTGCAGAAAATATTTTATATTAAAATTATGACAACATCATTGAAATATGCAAGAGACTTTCGACGACAAATATTTTTAAAAAAACAACCCCTAACAAAACAATTATCGGAGAAAAATCGATCCCGCCCAGCAGGGTCGGCATCCGTTTCCGAATTTGATACAGCACAGGTTCGGTGACTTGATTGATAAAGCGAACGATTGGATTGAAGGGATCCGGATTAACCCAGGACAGGATAGCTTGGGCAATAACGATCCACATAAAAAGCGTCAATCCGATATTGATGATCTCTGCCAGTGCTTTAATGAAATTGCCTAAAATGAACATGTCACCATCAATTTTAAATCATTTTTTGATGGCTTCGTAAAAAGTCCAATATCTGTGTTGCGCTGCATCTCTCGGAATTTCACGTACTCGTATGTACGCTGCATTCCTCGAGATTTGCGACGCCCCCTGATCTTAAATGGGGCTTGAACTTTTTTCTTTGCCATCCCAAAATCGACTTTTTACGAGATTGTCATTTTTTTAGTTTCGTACTTTAATAGATAATTGATTTGATGGACTGAAGTCAACCATTTCCATCAAATCAATTGACAATCCAGCCTTAAAGAAGCTATCACTCACAAAACGGCATAACCTGACAATCATTCATTGGTAGTCAATCGTCAGTCAATGTTATTAACTTAGTGCCTCACGCCTGTCATTTCGAGGAGCGCCAGCGACGAGAAATCTTTAACAGTTAAGCAATTAAAAGATTTCTCGCTGTCGCTCGAAATGACATCCGATTCTATATGGCGCTTGGGTTAATGCATTGAGTCGTCAGTTATATGCGAATTAGGAGGCATCATGCCGGTATATAGAGAAAAAATTGGTTTTATCGGGGCCGGAAATATGGCCGAGGCCATCATCGGTGCCATCATTTCGGCGGAACTTGCTCCGGCTGAAAACATTCTGATAAGCGATATTGATCCGAACCGTATCAACAAGTTAAGAGCAGAATACAACGTCGTCAAGGCCGCATCCAATAGGGCGGTTATCGATAGCTGTGATACCATCTTCTTTGCAATCAAGCCGCAACAGGTAAATTCGGTCCTGACCGGGCTTGCTGCGGAAAATGCATTCCGGGCGGACGGACGGAAGAAGCGATTTATTTCCATTGCTGCGGGCATTCGGATGGCAGCTTATGAAAAGATTATCTATGATTCGCTCTCCGATACCGACAAGTATCATTACCCGATCATCCGGGTAATGCCGAATACGCCGGCGCTGGTTCGCGCCGGCACCTCGGCGATTTGCGCAAATGATTATGCATCCCCGGAAGACATAGAGACAGCCAGAGGCCTTCTCTCTGCAATGGGAATGGTGTTTGAATGCCGCGAATCAGACATGAATGCGTTTACAGCCGTAGCAGGTTCGGGGCCGGCCTATGGGTTTTATCTGGTTGAGGCGATGACGGATGCCGGCGTTGATCTCGGCCTGAACCGAAAAAATGCACTGGAAATGACGGTTTCAACCCTGAAAGGGGCCCTTACACTCCTGGAAGTCCAGAAAGCTGACCCGGAAACATTGCGGCGGAAGGTCACCTCGCCGGGAGGGACGACTGAAGCGGCACTATCTATAATGGAAAAACATCAGGTAAAATCCGTTATTATCAAGGCAATTTTAGATGCAAAACGAAGGGCTGACGAACTCAGTCAATAATTACTTGCAAAAGGCCAATATCTATGTTTACCCAAACCGTTTCCATTTCGGCAGCATTTCTTGCCGGCTTACTCTCTTTCCTATCGCCCTGCGTGCTGCCGCTGATCCCGGCTTATTTTACCTTTATCACCGGATTTTCCGTGGATGAACTAACCCGCGGGGATAATGCCGAGGTCCGAAAAAAAGTTATCCTTTCAACGATTTCGTTTGTCTGTGGCTTCTCCCTCCTCTTTATTCTGCTGGGGGCCTCCGCTTCTTTTATCGGCGGCCTGATCGCCCGCTACAAATACATTATTGAAGTTGTCGGCGGCCTGGTTATTATTTTTTTTGGCCTTCATCTGCTCGGCTGGATCCGGATCGGACGGCTGAATGTGGAAAAACGCGTTCACATTCAAGAAAAGCCGCTGCATTTATTAGGCACCTTTATTATCGGAATGGCTTTTGGAGCCGGTTGGAGCCCCTGCATTGGTCCCATGCTGGGCTCCATATTAATCGTTGCCAGCAGTGAAGAAACCGTGTGGCAAGGGGTGGGTTTGCTGGCCGTTTATGCCTCCGGATTGGCGATTCCGTTTATTCTGATATCTATTTTTATCAATTTTCTCCTGGCATTCATTAAACGCGCAACCCGCTTGATGCGCTATGTCAATGCAGCCGCCGGGGGGCTTCTGATCCTTGTAGGCGTTTTTTTATTGACGCGGCATTTTGCAATACTTAATTTTTTATAGATTAAATTGTTTCAATATGGGGATATTTTTATGGGTCTTAAAAACTGGGTGGGTCCAATAGTTATTGTTTGCTTTATCTTTTCTTTATGCCCCCCGCTGGCAGCTAACCCGGGAGTTAACTGGCATAGCTTCCAATCAGGAATGAAAAAAATTACTGATGAGAATAAAAAAGGTTTTCTCCATTTTTATACGGATCGGTGTAAATACTGTAAACTAATGAACCAGAAGACATTTACGGATGAAGCGGTCATCGCGTTTTTAAACCAAAATTTCGTTCCCATCCGGGTAGACGCTTCAGCGCAACGGGAGATAGCAAAAAAATACGGGGTATACAGATTTCCGAATAGCTGGTTCATCGCCGAGGACCAATCCGGAATTGGCAAACGACCGGGATTTATACCAGCCGACACCCTCTTAAGAATGCTTCAGTATATAGAGTCAAACAGTTTCAAGAAGATGAGTTTCCAAGATTTTATCGATAAAAATAGCCAATAGAAACTTACATCATTTACGAACATATAATGCCGTTTCCTTTTGATGCCGATCTGTTAAAGCACATCATCGGCTTTACTAATCACCCCCGCCCGCCGGCTGGCGATCAATTCGTATCCACCAGCGTTTTCATGCTGATATTTAACAAAAATCAGGTGCCGTGCCTGCTTACGGTTTTAAAAGCGGACAACAAAGGTTATCCATGGCGCAATCAGGTGGCACTGCCCGGCGGTCACGTTGATAAAAACGACAGGTCTTCGCTTTCTGCGGCTTATCGCGAGCTTGAAGAGGAGGTTCGCATCGCCCCGGATGAAATTGAATATATCGGATCACTGGGACACTTCCAGACGATTCAACAAAAAGACATAGAAGTTTTTCTCGGGCTATGGAGACCAATAGGAGATCAGCTTTACTTTGATCCCGATGAAATCTCCCGGACACTGGAACTTTCGATACCCATGCTTTTAAAACGCCATCTGGATCAAAATTTCAGCGGGCGCATACCCGGGGTCGGTGAACTTATTTATCCGGTTGAGAATCTGGTCATTTGGGGGGTAACAGCGCGAATTTTACATTATTTTTTAGAACTTATTTACACCCGTTTGTCCGCCGGCAGCCTGCAATCTCTGCTGGCAGAAGCATAGGCGATTAAAAGGACTTTGGGGCTAAAAGGAAAAACGGTCCCGATATCGTTTAAGCAAACGAAAGGATAATGACGCACACACACTGCCGCTCAATATTATCAGCAGCATGGGAACCCACACATATCCATTGTATTGCGACATTTTACCGGCAACCCGAACGCCCTCGACACCAAACATAAAAACCGCCATCATTACAATGAACAAAATGACGCATGCCGTATGGGTATCATACCAGGGCAGAATGATTTTTCGGAATACGGGAGAATTCATTTAAATAACTTGACAATATATATTATTATTCTGGTATGTTCCGCCGTTGTCATTCCGAGGAACGAAAGTGACGAGGAATCCTGTTGGTTAAAGATTTCTCGCTATCGCTCGAAATGACAAAACCGGATGAATCGCCTTATATATTATTTTATTTATCAATATCGAAAAAAAATGTCCACCCCTGCAAGGCTTTACCTTAAAAACACAATATATTGATTTTTATCTTGACAATTTTCCATATATTGTGATATTTTGTTTATAGCTATCTAATTGATTGCTTAATTGAAAATATTTTGAAATTTTATTAGATGATTATTCTCCTGTTTCATTTATAACGGACCGTATAGGATAAAGAGGATTAGATATGTTTGACAGCATCAAAAAGCGCAACGGCCGCATCGTTAAATTCGACTCATCAAAAATTACAGCGGCGATAGCCAAAGCTGGCAAAGCAACTGAAGAGTTCAGTGATAAGGAAGCAAAGAACCTTACCCTGCGGGCATTGACGCTGGCCCATGAAATGCCGCTGAATCAGCCTCCGGAAGTCGAAGAGATTCAAGATATCGTGGAACGGGTGCTTCTGGACTCCCCGTTTCACAAAACGGCTAAAGCCTATATCCTTTACCGGGAGCAGCATGCGCAAATTCGGAATATCGCCACAAGGGCACATGTGGAGCTGGTTGAAAATTATGTACAAAAATTGGACTGGAAAATCCGGGAAAACAGCAATATGAGCTATTCCCTCCAGGGGCTGAATAATTATATCTCGTCGGATATTACCTCAGAATACTGGCTGAACCGCATATATCCCCCTGAAATCAGAAATGCCCATAAGAATGGGGATCTTCATATCCACGACCTGAGCCTGCTATCCGTTTACTGTGTTGGGTGGGACCTCCAGGATCTGCTTACCGTCGGATTCAAAGGGGTTCCGGGAAAAGTGGAAAGCGCTCCGCCGAAGCACCTGCGTTCCGCTTTGGGGCAAATCGTCAACTTTTTCTATACCCTCCAGGGCGAGGCAGCCGGCGCTCAGGCAATGTCCAATTTTGATACCCTGCTGGCTCCCTTTATCCGATATGATGAACTATCCTATAAAAATGTCAAACAGGCGCTTCAGGAGTTTGTTTTTAATATCAACATTCCTACCCGTGTCGGCTTCCAAACCCCCTTTACCAATATTACTATGGACTTGGTCGTTCCTCAAACGCTTAAAGACATGCCGGTCATTATCGGCGGCAACTATCAAAAGGAAACGTACAGCGAATTTCAGCAGGAGATGGATATCTTAAACAGTGCCTTTGCCGAAGTCATGATGGAGGGCGATGCCAAAGGCCGGGTTTTTACTTTCCCGATTCCCACATATAACATCACCAAGGACTTTAACTGGGACAACCCTACACTGGAAAACCTTTGGAAAATGACCGGCAAATATGGCATTCCATATTTCTCTAACTTTGTGAATTCCGACATGTCGCCCGAAGACGCCCGATCCATGTGCTGCCGACTCCGGCTGGACAACCGGCAATTAATGAAGCGCGGGGGCGGACTTTTCGGGGCCAATCCGCTAACCGGCTCCATTGGCGTAGTGACATTGAATTTACCGAGAATCGGTTATCTGGCAAAAGACCGGGAGGATTTTTTCAACCGCTTGAATCGACTGGCCCATATTGCCAAGGACAGCCTCTCCATTAAACGAAAAATCCTTGAGAAATTTACCGAGCAAAACCTCTATCCGTATTCCAAATTTTATCTGCGCGCGATAAAAGAAAGAACCGATGCATACTGGAGCAATCATTTTTCCACCATCGGCATTATCGGCATGAATGAAGCCTGCTTAAATCTTTTTGGCGAAGATATCGGCACAGAAACCGGTCATGCGTTTTCCGTTGAGGTGCTTGACTACCTGCGCGGCTTGATGGAGGACATCCAGGAAGAAACCGGTGAAATATTTAACCTTGAGGCCACCCCAGGGGAAGGAACGGCCTACAGGCTGGCCTTGATAGATAAGAAAGAATACCAAAATATTCAGTGTGCCAACGAAACCAAATATCGGGCGGGTGCCGATCCCTTTTACACCAATTCAAGCCAGCTGCCTGTTAATTACACGGACGATATTTTCGA
The DNA here is from genome assembly GCA_018399235.1 of Desulfobacterales bacterium. Classification (GTDB taxonomy): domain Bacteria; phylum Desulfobacterota; class Desulfobacteria; order Desulfobacterales; family Desulfosalsimonadaceae; genus M55B175. The sequence continues at coordinate 20,874 of JAGYOX010000034.1, forward strand.
AGCCCTCGAACTCCAAGATGACTTACAGATCCGGTATACCGGGGGGACAGTTTTTCATACCTTTCTGGGCGAACAGATCACCGATCTTGATGCAATAAAAAGCCTGGTCAAACGAATTACTGATAATTTTCGGCTGCCCTATTTTACAATTTCCCCCACATTCAGTGTGTGTGACAGCCATGGGTATATTCCCGGATATCATGAGACATGTCCGACCTGCCAGCGAAAAACCGAAATTTACTCCAGAATCGTTGGATACCTGCGGCCAATCAATCAATGGAATAACGGCAAGCAATCCGAATTTGAAATGCGGGAGACCTTTGATCTCGAACAAATCGAAGAGATTGAATATTCATGAATATCGGAGGATTCCAGAAAACTTCGCTAATCGATTACCCGGGGAAAATAAGCTGTATTTTGTTTCTATCCGGGTGCAACTTTGACTGTCCATACTGTCATAATCCGGATTTGGTCCGGGGCAACAAAACCAAACCCGCCATTGATGAACAGCAATTAAATAGTTTTCTCTCAAAGAGAAAGGGGCTTATCGACGGCGTAGTTATTACGGGCGGAGAACCGACGATTCAACCCGACCTTGCGGACTTGTGCCGGAAGATAAAGACCATGGGGTTTGCCGTCAAGCTGGATTCCAACGGGTCACGACCTGCTGTGCTCAAACAGTTGATTGCGGACCAACTCATCGATTTTATCGCCATGGATATAAAAACAGATCCGAAACGGTATTCACCGTTGATTTGTCGATCATGTGATCCGGTTGATATTACTGAATCTGTCCATATTATTCTTTCTTCACAATTACCCCATGAGTTCCGAACCACCTGCGTGAAACCCCTTATCGATGAAGAGGCGATAACCTCTATGGCGACCCTTATCAATGGTGCCGATCAACATGCCCTTCAGAAAGTTCAGCATGAAAAAGTTAACGTCCTGCACCCGGAATTCTTTGAAAATTATGACTGGTATATTGATGACAGCACCCTGGAGCACTACCGATCAGTTATTGCCGCTCATGTAGGAGCCTGCGTCATCAGGTAGCCCAGATTAAAATCCGGGGGGCGTCGCAACTACAAAGGGATGATGGCTTCGTAAAAAGCGATTTATTCCGCTAGCGCGGCATTTTTGCAGAAAGGAACGTTTGGTTCGTACTCGTACTCGTTCTCGTACTCGTAATCGGCTTTTATTTTTCGAGAACGAGAACCGTCCCGCTTATGCGGGACTGAGTACGATTAAGTTCCTTGGAAGTGTTCCCCCCGGGCCGCGCCCGGGACCGAGCCTAACAGTAACTTCTGTTACGAGGTAAAGGCACTGAGGCACTGAGCTTTTGGTTTTTTTTAACCTAATACCTAATACCCAATACCTAAAACCCCAAGTTACTTAGAAGCGATTTATTCCGCTAGCGCGGCATTTTTGCTGAAAGGAACTTTTGCGACAGGTTAAAGGCACTGAGGCACTAAACTTTTGATTTTTTTAACCTTAAACCTTATACCCTATACCTTAAACCGTTAAGTTACTTAGAAGCCATCAAACTTTTAGTTGACACAAAAAGTTATTCTTCGATATATTAACGTTAACGTAAGGGGTAAGTTTAAGCCGTCTTCGTGATTGAAAAAGATATCAGGAAAAAGGAAATTAAAATGTATGACCATCTGCTGTCGGATGAATCAAAAAAAATTCGGGATGAGGCCAGGGATTTGGTAAAGTGGGTGCCCCGACAAATGATCCTTGACATGGATGAGGATAAAATCAAATTCCCTAAGGAATTTTTACAGGAGGCCGGCCGGCGTAACCTTATGGGATGCCGCTATCCCATAAAATGGGGTGGCCGTGACATGGACTGGCAGACCACCGTCGCCGTTATGGAGGAAATTGGATCGCTTGGCTATATTTTTGCCTGTACCTTTGGCGTAGGCGCGGAACTAGTCTGTGACGCCATTGTCCAGCATGGTACGGATGCTCAAAAAGAAAAATACGTTAAGCCCCTGCTTAACGGAAAAATATTTGCAGCCGAGTGCCTGACTGAACCCCGCGGAGGTTCCGACTTCTTTGGGACCACCACAATCGCCGAAGACAAGGGGGATTGTTTTCTGGTAAACGGCCAAAAACGATTTATTGTCGGGGCAGAAGGTGCGGACTACTTCCTGGTTTATGCCAAAACAGCCCCAGAGGCAAAACCCCACAAAGCTTTAACCTGTCTGATTATTGATCGCGGCCCCGGTGTTGAGACTAAATATTTATATGGTTTGATGGGCTGCCGGGGCGGGGGCGCCGGACGTGTGGTATTTAAAGATGCCAAGGTCCCAAAAGAAAATGTGGTGGGCAAAATAAACGGGGCCTATGCGGTTTTTAAAACCATGATGATTCCTGAACGGTTGGGGACGGCGGCCATGACTATCGGCAGCGCCCGACCTGCACTGGATGTCGCCACCGGCTATACGACACGGCGCAAAGCCTTCGGTACGACGATTAATAACTTTCAGGGAGTCAACTTTCAAGTGGCCGAAGCCGCAATGCTGCTGGATGCCAGCCGAGCCCTCATATACACGACAGCCCGGGCAGTTGATGAAAACGTGGAGGAACACCGCCTCCGCCGAATGATCTCAGAAACCAAAAAATTTGTTACTGAATCCTGTCAAAAGGCCGCGCATAATGCAATGCAGGTGATGGGAGGAATCGGTTATACCAACATTTATCCCATCGAACGGATCATCCGCGATTTGCGTCTGGCTTCCATTTGGACCGGCACCAATGAAATCATGTCCATGATAATAGCCCATGAGTGGTATAGAGAATACTTTGCCATGAAAGGGCCTGGAACTGTCAGAGACTATGAGAATGACGCGGCGGAAGCGGAAGCGCCTGAAGAAAAGATCTATGAGTAAATATAAATGGAGGATTCGTGAACTGGTTTATAGATCTTGTTAAAATCGTCGCTGTGCTTGGCGCAGCGGGAATTCTTGGGAGCTGGTTTTTACGGGAAGTCAAGCAGGCAAAGCTATCCGCCAAGCCTTGGTACACGCCTTATGTTTCACCCCCAGGGCTTCTTATACTTATTGCGATACTTCTCCCGCTTTTTGTCTGGATTGCTCATTGATGAGCCTTTTCCGATAATTCCAACGTCTTAAAGCAAACGGCCACAGCATCACCCGGCTTCAAATAGGCTTATCCTCTCCAAGATCTTTTTTCAGCAACTCCCGATACCAGCAGGCGAATTCAAACATTCCGATATATCGCTCATCCTCATTGATAATCCCCAGACAAAGTTCAAACGCCCCCCGGCCGTATTCATTGGAGTATTCCCCAAGATCCTTATTCTGTAAAAATTCACGGATCAACATATGGGTTGTCCGCCGCGTCCGGTCCTGCCGAATATCAATGGGATCTTTAGGCTTTAAAAACGGATCCCATTTGTCATACCCGCGCTTTAACACCTGTTTCTGCCGGCGGGGCGACATCCGGTCAAAAATTGCCTTTTTCAGTCTTTCGATTTCTTTGGGATCTTCAGTCATCTTTCCCTCCTTCGGCAGACTCGTTGTTGGCCGATGAGGGGTCATCAATGCCTAAATAGGCCTCATCATAATCCGTCAGCAACGCCATAGACAACGGCACCAGCACATCGGCCATTCTCACGTGACGGGACTGAATCGCCTGCACAAATTCCGCAGACAGCGCCATTAGTTGCTCATGGACAATGTCCATATTGAACGTCGGATAGTTTTTCCCCTGGACAAACCCCGACCGCCCGCAGGTATGGCCCTTGCCCCCGATCGCCAAAGGAATTCCATAAACGCGGCAGGCGATCGGACGGCACGCATACAAATCACAACGATCCTCATCGTTTAATAAAGGGCAACGGATTCGCTCTCTGCCCACATCTTGAAGCACCTTTTCCTCTTCTTTCCCCTCTTGGGTTGATCTAAAAGCCGCCTTCTTTATTTTGTGTATTTTCCGATCGGCGTTATTGGCTTTTTCCAATAGCATCTCCCTTTCCGCGCCGCTATACTGTTGATTAAAATGATAGTTGATATACAACGCCTCAACCAATGTCAGGTCAAACAATGCGTAGCAGCAATCTGAACAACCAGGTTCGCATTTAACCTCTTCAGGGAATTGCTCCCTCACTCGGGCAAAAGCCCCGTCCGCTTTAGCCACAAGCGCTTCATGGCGCTTAAAAAACGGGGTGAAATCAATATTCATAAATCGCTCCCTCAAAAATATATTGGCTCAACAGATATCTCTCTCTGCCGATATGTTCGTTATATCGTGTCCGAATATGCTGATTTTGTAAAAAGTCAATTTCGTGATGTTTCACGTGAAACATTCGGGTTACCCCCCCGGCCGGCTGCCCGGGACCGAGCTTAAAAGTAACTTCTGCAACAGGTTAAAGGCATGAGGGAGAATCGAAATCTCAAATCTGATGGCTTCGTAAAAAGTCCAATATCTGTGTTGCGCTGCATCCC